>NZ_SOGD01000008.1:0-29911 GCF_004402345.1 Cryobacterium sp. TMT2-15-1
GCCGGTGAACAAGGTCGAGATCGTTAGCGCACAGCTCGGTCTCACCAGCCAGTGGCAGCCGGACGGGAGCGTCCTGGTGGTCCCCGCCTACGCGTTCACGGATGCCGAAGGCGGCACCTGGTCGGTTCTCGCCGTCGAGGAATCGATGCTCGACTTCCGGGCTTTTTAGACCATCGTTCACTGCCGGTTCGTGGGCGGGGAAGGCTTCATCGAGAAGCCCGACGTGCCCGGCCGGGTCCGCCGATCAGGACAACCCGACGATCTCGCCGTTGTCGTCGATGTCGATGCGTTCGGCTGCCGGTGCGGACGAGAGACCAGGCATGGTGCGCATGTCGCCGCAGAGGGGATAGATGAACCCGGCCCCGATCGACGCACGCACCTCACGCACCGGCAGTCGCCACCCGGTGGGTGCTCCCTTGATTTTGGGGTCGGCCGACAGGGACAGGTGTGTCTTGGCGATGCACACCGGCAGGCTGCCGAAGCCTGCCCGCTCGTACTTGTCGAGTTGCCGAGCTGCCAGAGGCGAGAGGTCCAAGCCGTCGGCGCCGTACATCTCGCGCGCGATCACATCGATCTTGTCGACCAAGGGAAGTTCGTCGGGATAGAGCCGGTGGAAGCTCGACGGTTCAGCGCAGGCCTCCGCAACCGCCTCGGCCAGCTCGACCGCACCCCTGCCGCCTTCGGTGAAGTGGTAGCTGATCGCCGCGCGCACACCTTCCTCTGCCGCGACGTCCATGATCGCTTGATGCTCACTGTCGTAGTCGGTGGGAAATGCGTTCACCGCAATGACCGGCGTCACTCCGTGCCGTCGGATGTTGGCGATCTGCCGGCGCAGGTTCGCTGCCCCGGCGATGACGTCGGCGGGATTCTCGGCGAGCATCTCCGGTGGCAGCGGTCGGCCGGCGACGACCCGGTACTTGTTTGAGTGAGTTTTCAGGTCACGCACGGTCGCGACGATGACGGCGGCATCCGGCGCCAGCCCGGAGGCACGGCACTTGATATTGAAGAACTTTTCCGCGCCGATGTCTGCACCGAACCCCGCCTCGGTGATGAGGTAGTCGCCGGCATGGATGCCGATCAGATCGGCGACGACCGAGGAGTTACCGGTGGCGATGTTCCCGAACGGACCGCTGTGGACGAGCACTGGCGTCTGCTCCACGGTCTGCATCAGGTTCGGCTTGATGGCGTCCTTGAGTATCGCGGTCATGGCGCCGGCCGCCTTGAGCATCTCGGCGGTCACCGGTTCGCCGCCGCGGTTGTAGCCGACCACGATTCTTCCCATCCGTTCACGGAGATCCCGCAACGACGTGCACAGCGACAACAACGCCATCACCTCGCTGGCTGCGGAGATGTCGAAACCGGATTGGAACGGATTGCCGTCGTCAGGACCGCCGAGCCCGGTGATGATGGTGCGCAGCTCGCGATCGTTGACGTCGAGGACACGTCGCCAGGTGATCTCATGGGGGTCGAACCCGAGACGGTTTCCCTTGTGGATGTGGTTGCCGATCATCGCCGACAATAGATTGTGCGCCGCGGTAACGGCGTGCGTGTCGCCGGTCAGGTGCAGGTTCAGTGCCTCCATCGGGACCACCTGAGCGTAGCCGCCACCAGCGGCTCCGCCCTTGATGCCGAACGTCGGCCCCATCGACGGCTGCCGTATCGCGACGATACCGAGCTTGTCGATGTGCCGGAAGCCCTGACCGAGCCCGACCGCGGTGGTCGTCTTGCCCGACCCGAGTGGAGTCGGCGTGATTGCGGTGACGACGACATACTTGGCCCGTGGACGGTCACGGAGCTCATCGATCGCATCGAGGGAGATCTTCGACGCTGCACTTCCGTGCGGTTCCAGCAGGTGTGGACCGATGCCCATGTCGGCTGCAACCTCTTCAAGCGGGCGACGGGCCGCAGCGCGCGAGATAGCGAGATCCGACGGCATGGCCGTGGTGATTGATCGAGATGGCTTGAACATGGTGCCTCCTCAGCTCCTCAGCGCCTCTGGGGCCTGGTGACCCAAGCGTACTGTCAGGCCACGGGCTCGTGCCGGCGTGGCGTGGAGCAGTTCGAAGGGGGCGTGCGGTACTGCCCCGGGTCCAGTTGACTCGTTGGAGCTCGTCAGAGTCAATCAAGTCGTCATCAGTCCCCATTCAGCGAAACGTGATGAGACGACTTTCCGAGGCGCTCGGGGCAGGGGTACCGAGCTCAGCGACTAGGTCCGGCTCAGCGCTTCCTCATCGGCCGCAACATTCTTCTGCACGGCGAACTGGGTCCGGTGCAATTCCTCATACCGCCCACCCACAGCCAGCAGTTCCTCGTGCGTACCGCGCTCCACGATCGAGCCGTCCTCAACCACGAGGATCAGGTCTGCGCTGCGGATGGTGGAGAGGCGGTGTGCGATCACCATCGCCGTCCGTCCCTCGAGCGCCTCGCTGAGCGCCGCCTGCACGGCGGCCTCAGACGTCGAGTCCAGCGCCGCCGTCGCCTCGTCGAGGATGACGACGCGCGGCTGGGCGAGCAGGAGCCTCGCGATGGTCATCCGCTGGCGCTCACCCCCGGACAGCCGGTAGCCACGCTCCCCGACCATGGTGTCCAGCTGGTCCGGCAGGGACCGGATGAGCGGCTCGAGCCGCGCACGGCGGACGGCGTCCCACACCTCGTCGTCGGACGCCTCCGGCCTCGCGAGGCGCAGATTGGAGAGGATGGTCTCGTGGAACAGGTGGCCGTCCTGCGTCACCATGCCCAGGCTGTGCCGCATGGAGACGAAAGTGACATCGCGGACATCCGTCCCCGCGAGGCGCACGGCGCCGCTGTCGACGTCATACAGGTGCGAGAGGAGCTGCGCAATCGTGGACTTGCCGGCACCGGACGTGCCAACGAGGGCAACGGTCTGCCCCGGCTCGATCCTGAAGGACACGCCGTGCAGCACCTCCTCGCCGCCGCGGGTGTCCAGCGTGGAAACCTCCTCGAGAGAGGCGAGGGACACTTTGTCCGCGGACGGGTAGGCGAAGCGGACGTTGTCGAACTCGACGGCCACTGGGCCTTCGGGGATGGGGACGGCGTCGGGCTTCTCCTTGATGAGCGGTTCGAGGTCCAGCACCTCGAAGACGCGCTCGAAGCTGACCACCGCGCTCATGATCTCCACCCGTGCGTTTGCGAGGCTGGTGAGCGGCGCGTAGAGGCGGGTGAGGAGGAGCGCCAGGGTGACCACCTCACCGGTATTCAGCTGGCCGGCGAGTGCGAGGAAGCCGCCGAGCCCATACACGAGCGCGAGGGCGAGAGCGGAGACGAGCATCAGGGCGGTGAAAAAGACGAACTGCAGCATCGCGGTCCGGACCCCGATGTCTCGGACACGGGCGGCGCGGACGCGGAACTCTTCGGCCTCCTCGTCAGGACGGCCGAACAGCTTGACGAGGGTGGCGCCGGGCGCGGAGAAGCGCTCGGTCATCTGCGTGCTCATGGCGGAATTGTGATCGGCGGCCTCGCGGCGCAGTGCGGCGAGGCGGCTGCCCATGCGGCGCGCGGGTACCAGGAAGATGGGGAGCATGATCACGGCGAGAACCGTCACGAGCCAGGACGTGCTGAGCATGACGATCAGGGTGAGGATCAGCGCCACGAGGTTCGTGACCACGCCGGACAGCGTGCCGCTAAAGGCCTGCTGAGCGCCGATCACATCGTTGTTGAGGCGGCTCACGAGGGCGCCCGTCCGCGTGCGGGTGAAGAACGCGATCGGCATCTTCTGCACGTGGTTGAAGACGGCGGTGCGGAGGTCCAGGATCACGCCTTCGCCGATCCGCGCCGAGTACCAGCGCGTCACGAGTGACACGGCGGCGTCGGCCACGGCCACGAGGGCGATGACGACGGCGAGCCAAACGATCGTGGTGACCTCGCCCTGGGCGACGATGACGTCGACCACCTGGCCGGCGAGTACCGGCGTCGCGACCGCGAGGAAAGCTCCCACGATGGAGAGGGCGATGAAGATCAGCAGCTTGGACCGGTAGGGCACCGCGAACGTCATGATCCGCCGCACGGACTCACGGGAGAAGCCGTGCTTGCCGTCCCTGGCGGTCGAGATCTTGTGCAGCGAGCTCCAGGCCGCGCCTTCCATGCTCATTGAGGTTCCTTCCGTGGGTACCAATCTCAGTTTAGATGGCGACTTGCCCGAGCTTGGCGACGCTGCTGCCGAGGTGACGCGCGGTGCGCCGGTCAGGACCGCGACGGGTCCGCGGTCATTCCACGACTGTGCGCCGGCTCCGAGGTAAAAGCCAAGACGGTTGTCGTCGTGGTCGCTGGACGTGGTGGTGTTCCAGCCGGGGAGCGGCCCGAGACTGACCCAATGCATGCCGTGCAGTGCGGCGAGGAGGGAGAGGTACTGCCGCGGCCGGAGACCCTGTGGGACCGATTCCTGGCGGACTATCCGGGGCCGCAGGGCATTTCCAGTTCCTGGTTGAGCCTGGACGCCATCGTGCGTCAGGTGCAGACGGTTCGGGACGCTGCCGCCGAGCTGGACGTCATCGTGTCGGGGGACCCGGCCGCTGATCTGCTCGCCCCGTGGCGGGTGGCCCGCCGTGCGGTTGTCTACGCACGGACAGGTCTGGATCTGGCTCGACTCGGCTTCGCCGAGACCACGCCGGAGAACGCCACCCTCGAATACGTCGTTCCGACTGACCCCACGATCTGGTCGACCGCCCGGGCGTGGACGTCAATGGTGTCCGGCTGGACGGCCGACCCGGTTCTCGTGGCGTGGGACGGCCAGCGGACGGGGGGGGGGGGGGGGGCCGACGCGGTCGAGAGAATCCGGCGAACGGTTCTGGACGGCTTACTTCCATGAACCTCCAGTGTCCACCCACGTGCCAGGNGCCAGGCGCCCCGGCGGATTCGCGAGCCGATCGTCGAAGCGAGGGCAAATGTGTCCACAGTCAATCCAGGCCGATGTTGTCCCTGCAGGCCGATCCTGCCGGTGCAGGCCAGACCCTCAGGCACGGGTTGCATCGAGTGCGCGCTAGAATATGATGCACAAGTCATATTGGAAATAAGGAGGAGACGATTGTGGCAGCTTCATCTACTCTCGTCCGCGCCGCTCGCCGGAGCAAACACCTCACTCAGGCGAGACTCGCAGAGCTAACCGGCATTGACCAGGCCAGCGTCTCCCATCATGAGCGTGGACGGGATGCTGCCTACAGTACGGTCGATCGGCTGCTCGCCGGCGCCGGACACCGCCTGTATGCCGCTCCCACGCGTCGTGATGACGCTGCCAGCGCCGCAGAGGCGATCAGAGAGTATCTTCGAGCGAAGGATACAGACCGCGCGCTCCGGGCTTTGCTTCAGTTGAACGATAATCTCATCGCCGAACACGGACTCGTTCGAGGAATCCTTGGGCTAACAGAGCCGGAACTCACCGGCGATCATATGTGGGATGCCGCCATCGCGGCTCTCGTGGCATGGCGGCTGAATCAAGAGAACATCCCGCTGCCTGGATGGGTCAACAACCCCGATCGCGCACTGACCGAACCTGTCGTGTTCCGGGTCGACCCGGCCGACCCCGCGCCCGAACGTGATGACGTGCCGAACGAGTTCGCCGAACGCGGCGTTCTTGCATGGGCAGATACCTTCGCGAGCGTCTGATGTCGGGCACCGCGCTGGACCGCAACGCGATCATCATCGGCCTCCGTGATCTCGTCGCCGAGCTTCGTAATTCGGGTGAGGTGGCCGGCATCCGGCTCGTGGGCGGTGCGGCACTCGCCTTGTGCTACTTCGATCGGGGGACCACGCAGGACCTGGATGTCCTTCACGTCCGCCCCGGCTCGGACGATTCCGTCGCTGCCGCCGCCGAACGAGTCGCACTGAAGCATGGGTGGGACGCGAAGTGGCTGAACTTCGAGGTCACGAAGGCCGACGCCGTCCCGACCCTCGTCCGCGTCGTCGAGTGGGAGACAATTTACGATGAGGACGGCATCGTTTGACTAAAGCTCTCGTTGACGTCGGCTTCGAGTCCGCCGGTGAAAGCCCAGAGGGCCATCAGCACCGGTGGACCCGCGGCGATGCCACCATCGACGTCCTCATCGCAGAGCACGTCGGTGAGAAGGCCGCAGCACGACGAGGAGTCACAGGAGGCACCCCCCTGGAAGCCCGAGGATCCAACCAAGCAATCGACCGGGCTGAGCTGGTCACCGTCAACCATGATGAACGCCAGGCCCAGATCTGGCGGCCGAACCTTTTTGGGCTGACGCTGGGGCTTCGACCTGAGGATGCCTGATCGCACGCCATCAGAGCCTGCTGGGGCGGTTCTCAAGATGATGTTAGCGTCGAAGTCGCCGATACCGTCAGGAGTTCCAATGACCGACGCCCTACCCGTCACTTTCACTGCAGGCGATGCTGGCCAGTGGAGTATTGATCACATCATCGCGGTGACCGGTGACGGGCTCCCCGCCGCCGCGCGTCTGCTGATTCGTGAAGGAGCGGCAGAGGATGAATCATGGTTGTCGGGGTCATCGGCCACGGATGCCCCGGGGTGGACCCTGCGCGGCACCGTTAGTCATCAGCGTTACACGACCGCTGCCGAACTGGCCGAGCTGACGGCGCGGTCACCGGCTCTGGGCCGACCCGGCGCGACCGTCGCCTCCTTTATCCCCATTACCAAGTCAAAGGAGTGGTGGGAACTGGCCCAAGACGAACGCCGGCAGATTTTCGAGGAAACCAGTCACCACATCCGACGTTCCATGAACTCGCTGCCAGCTGTGGCCCGGCGGCTCCATCACAGCCGTGATGGGGGTGGGCCGTTCGATTTTTTGACCTGGTTTGAGTACGCGCCCGAAAGTGTCGCGGATTTCGACGAGCTGCTCGATGAGTTGCGGAGCACCGAGGAATGGATCTTCGTCGAACGCGAGGTCGAGGTGCGCTTGTCGTTCGGTTCGCAGTGACGAGCGCCCCGATGCCGGTCAGTTAACCGCAGATGATGAGCAACGGGCGAGAATGTCCCTCCGGTTCTGGCCTTGGCGTGGTGTCCGGTGGCTGGGGCGTTGGTGGGTCGCTAGTTGCTCCGGGACGGTCCCAGTTCTGGAGCCGGCGGGGCTGCGGGCGGTGAGGCCACCCACCCGGACACAAAGTCATCGTCGTAGAGGGATTCCCAGCCGGGGTTCTTCGCTATGGGTATGTATGTCTCGGCGTGGGCGTTGAGCCAGTCGCCACCCCGCCCCCGGTTGTCGGCGATCTCGAGGGCGTACTCAAGCGCTCGGGAAGAGGGACGAATCTCAGCGTCGATATCGTCGGTGAGACCACGATCATGGATGTATCGAAGGGACAATGCGGCGCCTCCAATGAAGTAGACACCGGTGCTCAAACCGTCTCCCTGCAGACGTTGGATAAGGTCCCGGAGGTCACGTCCCGTATTCGAAGGCCTGAGCGTTGCGCCTGTTTTTCGCTGTGTCGAAGGACACGGAAGGCTGGCTGCAGATCTTGTCGGCGAAGTCGGGCACGTCTTCTCCGTCGACCGCGGGGCGGGCCTTGTCCGTCACGGTCTTGAGCAGTTCCCGCAGTGGACAGGTCTTGGTGGGGCTGGGGCCCAGGGCAGGGCAGCGCAGCACGACGCGGCCTTTCGCGTCGGGTTTCTCTCTGACGTGGAGTTGTCGATGATGTTGCCCAAGAGTTCCTTGGTCGCGTTTTGAAGCGGCTCAGGAGTGGCGGGGCAGTAGGTTCCGCCTTCTTTGTAGAAGGCGCCGTGGTCTCCACCTTGGGCGCCCAAGTGGTCGACGCGGTAGTCAGTGGATGGCGTGAATCCTTCGCTGAGCGCATCGTCATGGAGGCGGTCCGTCGTGGAGTTCGCCCAGTACTGCGTGTCGGCGTCTCCAACTCCAGGCGCCAACCCGAGGGCTTTGGTCGCCCTCATCAAGGAGACGGCTTCTTCGGCGACGCGGGCGTTGGGCAGGCTCATCGTTGCAGCGACGGCCAGTCCGGGAAGCCGGTGCTGCCCGGGGGTTTGGGAGTCGACGCGGACGACGATATTGATTTCCCGGCCCCACCGGAACTTTGCGAGTCCGGCTTTCTTGTTTGGAGTAGTGCTGTCGGTTTCCCCTGTGGGCGCGTCGATGCGTTCACCGGTCGTGACGTGCCAGCCGGCGAAGGCATCGACCGGACCAGGCTTGAGGGTACTCTGGCATCGCCCAGTCCGCTTGAACGTGGCGTGGAGGGATCGAGGCGTTCCAGGTCTCGCTCCAGCGCGGCGGACAACGCAGTCGTGAAGGTCGTCAGCACAATTCGTGGCGTCGGCTTCTCCGAGGCAAGGGCGTGAGCTCGATGAATGAGCACAACCGTCTTCCCTGTCCCGGCGCCACCGGAGAGGCGGAAGGCATTGTTGCAGGCCTTCGTAGCGAACACCCGCCAGGCGCCGAAGTCGCCTCCTTCGATCACGCGCCTTAGCTCCTCGTCGTTTTCGATGAGTGCGAACTGCATGGGTGCCGAGCTACCAGCCGTACATTCATCCACCGAATTGCTCGAGGCGCGACAACATTCCACCGCGGATGCGCCACTCTATCTGTCCTGTGGCATCAAGATGCGGCCATCGGGGTCCTGCTACGCATGTGAGAACCGCGGGAGTACGAGTGGTTGCAGCTGAACCGTTCCGCGGAGGGCGTTGAGGTCATTGTTCGACAGTGGCAGCTTCGGTGGCACCAGGTGGGGTGGGTTCCCTTCAAACGGAACCGTTGCACCGCTCAGTGCCGATGGTCGCGAGAGCAGTGAGAGCGTGCGTAGCTGCTTCCTCTGAACTTGCGGGGCCGATTAGCCCGAGTAGCCGCCGCCTGTAGTCCTCGCCGAGTAACAGGCTGAAGAGTGCTTCGGCGCTTGAGGAGACTTCCTGACCCCATTCGGCCTGCATGAGGTCAGCGAGACGAGTGATGTGACGCAGGTCACCGTTCTCATAGAGGATTCTGGCCAACTCTGGGAATCTGAGCGACTCTGCGATCACCAGGCGGTGCAGCCCGATCATCTCGGCCGAGTGCAAGCGGAGGACGATTCGCGTCGCGAGCGACGCCAAGGTGTCGTGCGCCGGGATATCTCCGCTGACCGTAGCAGCCAGACGTCGTTGCATCTCGGTGAATACCCCGGCTTTGTTGCCGCAATAGCTGTAGAGAGTGCGCTTGGTGACGCGGGCTGCGGCGGCGAGCTGATCCATCGTGGTGTTGCCGAACCCGTGCTCGAGGAAGACCGGCAGCGCGGCCTCCAGAATCTGGGTGCGACGTTCCACACGCTCGATTTGGGTCGGTCGACCACGTTTGCGAACAGGGTGCGTGGTGTGCAGCGACTCCATGGTTGGCCCTTCTGCGCTCCGGATCTATGAATCGACGGTACTACGGCGATATAATGACACTAGTTCGTATCATTTGATAGTAGACACCCTCCACCCCACAAGGGGAGAGGAAAAGGAGTTCTCCGATGACCGCTCACACGCGGATGCCGCGGAAACCGACCGCGCGCAAACCCGCCCCGACCGTGGAACCACCAGCATCCCCGGCCCCCACCCCGTCGAGCACGCACGCCGGCCCTCCGGCGCCCGGCGGCGACCAGTTGGTCGAGTTCTACCGCAGGATGATGCTCATCCGACGATTTGAGGAGCGCGCGGCCCGCGCATACACTCAGGCGCTCGTTGGCGGCTACTGCCACCTCAACCTCGGAGAGGAAGCGGCGGTCGTTGGCCTGATGGCGGCGCTGGAGCCCACCGACTACCTCTTTACCAACTACCGCGAGCACGGCTACGCGATCGCCCGCGGCATTGACCCGAACCGGGTGATGGCTGAGCTCTTCGGCCGTGTTAACGGGGTCTCTAAGGGGTGGGGTGGATCGATGCACATGTTCGACATGGAGAAACGAATGCTCGGCGGCTACGGTATCGTCGGCGGCCAGCTTCCGCTGGCCACGGGTGCGGCTCTTGCTATCGACTACCGCGACGGCCAGGAGATCGTGCTCTGCACCATGGGCGACGGCACGACCAACATCGGCGCCTTCCATGAATCGCTCAACATTGCGGCGCTCTGGAACCTGCCGATCGTCTATGTCGTGATCAACAACCGCCTCGGCATGGCGACGACGGTCGATAAGGCCTCGGCGGAGCCGGAACTCTACAAGCGAGCATCCGCGTACCGGATGGCCTCGGAGCGCGTCGACGGGCTCGACCCGCTGGCCGTGTTCGAGGCGGCACAGCGTGCCGTGGTTTCCGCCCGGGCCGGCAAGCCGTTCCTGCTCGAGGTGATGACCGAGAGGCTGCGTGGGCATTCCGTGGTTGACCCGGCGAAGTACCGCACCGCCGAGGAGATGAGCCTGGTCAAGGAACGCGATCCCGTTCCAGCCTTCGCCGCACGGCTCCTCTCCGACGGGCTGCTCGATCACGAGGCCCTCATCGCCATCGACGAGCAGGCAACGGCCCGCGCGAGCGAGGCCGCGGCGTTCGCCGAGAACAGCTCGTTCCCCGACGTGTCGACGCTGTTCGACTACACCTACGCCACCCCGGTGCCCAACGACTCTCGCCGGCTGCCCGGCGAACCGCTCTACAAACCGGCACCTCTGCCCGAGCTAGGAACAAACCCATGAGCATCATGACTTACCGCCAAGCGCTGCACGACACGATCCGCGAGGAGATGCGGCGTGACGAAAACGTGTTCCTGATGGGCGAGGAGATCGGTCTCTTCGAGGGCGCATACAAGATCACGGCAGGCATGCTCGACGAGTTCGGAGAAAAGCGTGTGCGCGACACCGCGATCGCCGAGGAGGGCTTCACGGGCGCTGCGATCGGCGCGGCCATGCTCGGGTTGCGACCCGTGGTCGAGATCATGACGATCAACTTCTCCCTTCTTGCCCTCGACCAGATTGTCAACCACGCGGCCAAGATCTATGGCATGTTCGGCGGCCAGGCCAGGGTGCCCCTGGTTATTCGTACCCCGGGCGGTGGCGGGCAGCAGCTCGGCGCAACGCACTCTCAGAATATCGAGCTGTACTACGCCTTCGTGCCCGGCATGAAAGTCGTCGCCCCCAGCACGCCCGCGGACGCCAAGGCGCTCATGCTCGCCGCGATCCGAGACGATGACCCCGTACTATTCCTCGAAAACCTGTCCCTCTACAACACCAAGGGCGAGGTACCCGACGGCGATACCCCCGCGGTGATCGGTAAAGCCGCTGTTACCCGGCCTGGGCGTGACCTCACCCTCATCGGCTATTCACGGATGGCGTGGGTCGCCGCCCAGGTTGCCGAGCAGCTGGCGCACTCCGAGGGTCTCGATATCGAGGTGATCGACCTGCGCAGCCTGCGCCCCCTCGACCGCGAGACGATCGTGGAATCGGTCAAGAAGACCCATGCGGCCGTCGTGCTCGAAGATGACTGGCTCACCTACGGTATCGGCGCCGAAATCGCCGCGACTATCTCCGATGGAGCCTTCGACTACCTGGACGCGCCTGTGCGGCGGGTGGCGATGGCGGAGGTTCCCCTTCCCTACTCAAAACCACTGGAGACGGCCGCGTTGCCGTCAGCGGATGACGTCATCGGCGCCATCCGCCAGACTCTCGACGCCGTCGGCCACCGCCGCAACCCGATGGGTAACAACTCATGATCGAAATCACCATGCCCCGCCTCTCCGACACTATGGAAGAAGGCGCTATCGCGATCTGGCACAAGCAACCAGGCGACAGAGTCGAGATCGGCGACCTGCTCGTCGAGATCGAGACCGACAAAGCAACCATGGAATTCGAGGCCTACGAGGCCGGCACTCTGGTCAAACAACTCGTGCCCGAGGGCGAGCAGGCCACGATCGGAACGCCGATTGCTTTACTCGACGATGGCAAGCAGGTAGCCCCGGCCACGGCCATCGCCGCGGTCGCCGCTCCCGCGGCCTCTGAACCCGCAGCCGTGCCGACTGCTCCCGAATCCCAGCCGATTCCGTCGACGACTGCGGTACAGGACGACGGCCCGCGATTGTTCGCATCTCCGCTCGTGCGCAAGCTGGCCCGTGAGAACAATCTCGACCTCAGCCAGTTGCGTGGCACCGGTCCCGGCGGCCGTATCATCCGTTCCGATACCGACGAACTGCTCGCCCACCCGGCTGCCGTGACTGCCGGCGCTGGCGAGCCAACCGCGCGCGACGAGGCACCCGGAGTGGCCGGTGCAACACCGCCGGCACCGGCCGGAGCGCCCGGCCCATCGGCCGAGCCCGTTCCGCCCGTCGATGACAAGCGCGGCTCCGACGCGGTTCCGCTCAGTAATATGCGCCGCGTCATCGCCCGACGCTTGGGAGAGAGCGCCCGGAACATTCCGCACTTCTATGTCACGGCGGTCGCCGATGCCGAGAACCTCGTTAACCTGCGCACCGAATTGAACGCGCAGCTCGTCGAAGCGGGCCGGCCGAAGATCAGCGTCAACGACCTACTGATTCGGGCCAGTGCGCTTGCATTGCGGGAGCATCCGCTAGTCAACGCGTCTTACATTGATGACGCCAGCGGCGAGATGCTTGTGCACAATCGGGTCAACGTCGGTGTGGCGGTTGCGTCCGAGAATGGGCTCGTCGTTCCCGTGATTGAGAACGCAGACCAGAAGACAGTCAGCCAGCTCGGAGCCGAGACCCGTCACCTTGTGTCGCTGGCGAATGCGAAGAAGCTCACTCCCGACCAGATGTCCGGTGGCACCTTCACGATCAGCAACCTCGGTATGTTCGGGGCCGAGCAGTTCACGGCGATCATCAATCCGCCCGAAGGCGCAATTCTCGCGGTCGGCGGCACGGCACGGGAGGCCGTCGTCGTTGGCGACGAGATTCTCCCGCGACACCGGATGCGTTACACGCTGTCCGCGGACCATCGCATCATCGACGGCGCCCTCGCCGCGCAGTTTCTACAAACGTTGACTCGTCTGATTGAGAACCCGTGGACGATCATTGCATGACCGGTAACTATCCAGACCGACAAGGAAGGAGGTGACGATATGCAAAAGGTTTCGTTGGCGGCACTCGCCCGGATTGAGCTGGAACTGGCGGTCCGCGCCCCGAGCGGGCGGAGCGCCAGAACGGTGTTCGGAGGTTACGAGCATCAGCTTCGGCAGACTTTGATGGCGTTACGCGCCGGAGAGAGTCTCTCGGAGCACGAGAATCCGGGAGAGGCGACTCTGCACGTGCTGGAGGGACGGGTGCTTCTGCGAGCGGGGGAAACATCATGGAATGGTTCGGCGGACGATCTGATGACCATCCCGGATGGGTTGCATTCGGTGGACGCCTTGAGGACAGCGTGATCTTGCTTACTGTTGTCAAGAGACGGACACCTCAGGAAACGGTCGAGTCAAGCGCTAGCCGACCGAGCCGAGTCCCGTGGACAGGAAAGACCAGATAGGCGGGATGTCGTGGACCAGTGGCTTATATGGCGTTTCACCGAGTACTGACGATCGGTCACTCCACTCGTGATTTTGATGAAGTACTCGCGATGCTGCGTTCGAATGGGGTGACCGAACTGGTTGACGTGCGTTCGTTTCCGTCATCTCGAAAATTTCCGCAGTGGAACCAAAGCGCGATCAAAGACGCGCTACCCGCACATGTCGGGTACCGATGGATCCGGGAACTCGGCGGCCGCAGGCACACGCCGGCTGGTGTGACGAGTCCGAACACCGCGTGGCGGGTCAAGGCGTTCCGTGACTACGCCGACTACATGGCGACCGAGGAGTTCAGTTCCGGGCTTGCTGAATTGCTTCGGATCGCGAACGAGTCGGTGCCCGCGATCATGTGCAGCGAGGCCGTGCCGTGGCGGTGTCACCGGCGCCTGATCACCGACGCGCTCATCGTCGCGGGGTTGGAGGTATTCGACATAATGTCAATCACGTCGACCCGGCGCGCAAGTTTGACCGCGTTCGCGCGGGTGCAAGACGGAGAGATCAGCTATCCCGGATCGGGAGGAGAGTGAACATGGACGTGGCAGCGGAAGTTCGCACAGTCGTAGTGGCGCTCCCTACGGGTTGCGTCGCAACCTACGGTGAGATCAAGCGTGCACTCGGAATCGGCCCCCGGCAGGCAGACGACCGCGTTGATCTGGCCACGATTCACGCCGTGGGCACGGATGGTCATTAGTGAACGAGTTTGACGCGGTTAGACAATCCCTGGTCGACGACGAGGGCAATGCCACCATGCGGCAGCAAGGGTGGCAGCCCCTGTATACCGCGTCTGCCAACGCCAGGATCGTGGTGATTGGGCAGGCACCCGGGCGCAGGGCGCAGTCGAGCGGTGTGCCGTGGGACGATGCTAGCGGGAAGAATCTGATCGATTGGCTCGGTGTCACTGAGGAACAATTCCGAAATCCGAATCTGTTCTCCTTACTCCCGATGGATTTCTACTACCCAGGGGCGGGCCGTAGCGGAGATCTACCACCTCGGAAGGGTTTCGCCGATCGGTGGCATCCACCGCTGCTCGCACTGATGCCCGACATCCGGCTGACCCTTCTGATCGGCCGGTACGCACAGATGCGCTATCTGCCGTCGGCACGGCACGACACACTCACAGATACGGTGCGCAACTATCGGCGATTCATGCCGCAGCAGTTTCCGCTCGTGCACCCGTCGCCCTTGAATTTCCGGTGGAAGACGAAGAACCCGTGGTTCGCCACCGATGTGCTCCCAGAGCTGCGCACGCACGTCCGCGCCGCGCTCGACTATACGGTCACGCGCGAGCTGTCGACGCAGTCTGGAAGGAACCCCGAGCACCCCGACAGGGAATGTGAGAATCGATGAAGCGAACGCATCACGTTTGCTTCAGTGCGCCGTCTTTGTGTATGGCGGTGTGATCTTGGCGCTGTCGCTCTAGCCACGGGGTGGCAACCCGTGTAAAAGCTCGGTGAAGACGTCGTCGGCATCATCCCACGTGGCGAGCGGGCCGGCTTGACCAGCCCATAGTGACACGAGGTCACCGATGTTGCGGCGGCTTGCGGCGGTGCGGAACTGCCCGGTGAGCCAGTTCTGCACGGGGAAGGGCGCGATGTGTGTGGTGTCGGAATCAATGGTGCGGATGGCGCGGTTGGGTATTCCTCGAGCGAGCCGGCCGCTCATCGACCGGGTGAGGACTGTGCCGTGTGCCGGCGTGGACGTGATCGCCAACCGGTGCGCCTCGGTGGCGGCCGACTGGCGGGCGCAGAGAAACGCGGTGCCGACCTGGACGCCTGCGGCGCCGAGCGCGTGTGCGGCGGCCACCCCTCGACGGTCCGCGATGCCGCCTGCTGCGATGACTGGGACGATAACAGCGTCGACGACCTGAGGTACCAGTGCGAATGTGCCCACGAGTGAGTCTTCGGCGGCGTCGATGAAGGACACACGGTGGCCGGCAGCCTCCGCCCCGGAGGCGATTACGGCATCAACGCCGCCGCGCTCCAACGCGATCGCTTCATCGACGGTTGTTGCGGTGCCGAGGATGACGATTCCGTAGCGGTGGGCGGCATCGACGATTTCGGCCGGCGGAACCCCGTAGACGAAACTGACCACCGCCGGGCGTGCTGTGAGAACCGCATCGATCTGCTCCGAAAACGATGGTAGGTATCGGTCCGGTCGTTGCGGTGGTTCGATGTCGAGTTCGACGAAGAGAGGTTTAAGGGCGTCGAGCGCTGCTGAGAATTCGGCGTGTGAGTCGGCGGGGGAGGGTTCGCCGGGAAGAGGCAGCCAGAGGTTCACGGCGAATGGGCTCGCTGTCAGGTGGCGCAGCTCCTGGATGGTCGAGAAGATGCGCTCTCCGCTGTACCCATAAAGTCCGTAAGACCCAAGACCACCCCGGTCGCTCACGAGACTGGTGAGTTGGATTGACGACAGGCCACCGAACGCGCCGAGAACGATCGGTGCTTGCACGCCGAGTAACTGAGTAAGTTTCTGTGTCACGGTTTCTCCCCTGGACGGATGCCGATCGTCAGATCCGGTGAGACCCTTCCATCGCTGAGTCGGCAGTTGAACGATACAACCCTCACTGCACCTTCTGCCGCGGCGGCAGCGATGCGTTCCTTACGTTTTACCTTGGGAGGAGTAACTTCTCTGCAATGGCTGGCTGCCGGCAAACGGATCGTTCCCAACGAGGAGCGCGGGCATCGCCTGGTCCTGCGGAGTCCCGGATGGAGAAGCACTGGACCCTCGGTTTCCTCGACGGTGCGGTTTCGTATGCCGACCTGCAACGACGCTTCGGCTCGTGAGCTCTGAGGCAAGCCGCTGCCCAACAGCAAGCCTCTCGTTTTGGACACGACACCCTGCGGGGTCGAAAACCGTGTCGAGCATGGGCGACTGGGTCCTGCGGTAAACCCACGGGGAGACAGCGTCCCGCCTCGTCACTCACTGCGCTATTTCCTGCACGGATGTCTGCAACCGGCATCATCACGAGTTGGACAGGGCGGCGCGCCATGCGAGCCGCCCTGTTTCCAGGTGCGCGACGTCGTTGTGTGCCCCGCCCCATCCGCCGCTCGCTACATCATCGATGATCAGGTCGGCATCGATGTTGTAAACGGTTCCTGCGGACAGGCGCGTGCTGGTCGTCACCTCGGCGATCGTCAGATTCTTCGCGCCTGCTCCCTGAAGTCCGAACGTTCCGACAGCGCCCCACTTGGGCACTGTGCCGCCTTCGCCCAGCACGAGGTGGTCCGCTCCGCCGGGCATCCATGCTGCGACCCGGACCCCTGCGGGATAGAACCTCCCGAGCGCATAGTCCCACTTGCTCTGCGACGTGACGATCGGCCCGTCGACGAAGCGCCGGTCGCGCAGCATCCGAAACCGACCTGGCCTACCCGTTCCGTACGCGTCGTCCGCGAACGCCCACAGCGATAGAGCGCCCTGCATGAGCACCATCGAGCGAACGGGATGCGGCGGCGGGGTCCCGTCGCCGAGCACAGCCCCCGAAACTACGATGCATCCGAAGCTGTGGCCCATGACGTGCACTCGTGCATGGTCACCCGCCGCTCGCTGCAGGTCGCGCAAGAGCGGCGCGACGCCGGCTGTGCCGACGGTGAACGCGCGCTGCTTCATCTTCCAGAACGAGAGTTGGCGCAGCGCCAGGAGGGGAAGTCCGAGGAGGGCTCCGCCGCCGAGCACTTTCCCTTCACCGGCGATCACCGCCGCGAGAGCGGTGTCCTCGTCATCGTCACTGGGCAGCGGCGGCTCCTCTAGGTTGATCGCACGCTCGAGGTCGCGCAGCGCCTTGCGCGCGGGGGCGGATTTTTCTAGACGGATGGCCGCGGCCTCGGCGTCGATGATGGTCTTCAGTGCGCGACGCGTCGTCGCCGTGTCTCCGAGCAGGTCGGCGTAGGCGTCGACAGCTTCGGCCACGGATGCCGGAAGTGAGGTGTCGTCGGGGTCGTTCTTGTCGTCGCCGGAGAGCGTCTTGCCCTCTGAGTCGCGCTCGACGCGCGTGGGCGCGAGGGCGAGACTCGGCCAGTGCACGCCCACGACGAACGGGCGGAACTCGCGGGACGTCTTCGCCGGCATCGCGTCGAGAAACGCGTCCACCCACAGGTCGTACTGTCGCAGGGCTGCATCCCAGTCCCCGTGCCAGCCGTGGCTCATGACGAACACGTCAGTCGCGTTCGAGGCGCGCAGCGCTTCGAGCACCGCGTCGCTCGCAAGGTCTCCGGAGTCCGGTTTCTCGTTGCCATGCTTGTCGAATTCGATGAGCCAATACTCGATCTTGCGACCGTCGACCTGCGTGCGTACTAGCGGCATGGCCCCTCCTTCGGTGTGCGTCGGGTTACAGCGGGTCAGTCAGTCAGGAGTGCCGGGGCGAGGTACGTGTCGCTCGCCCCGTGCAAGCCGTAGGCAAGCCCGAGCGCATTGCCCTCCTCGATCATCGCGAGGCGCAGATCAAGCAGCGCGACGCCTACCGGCACGCCCGAGAGGATGGAAGCGAACAGCCGCCGGGCGAACTCGTCGGCGAAGAAGGTGGCGATCTCACACTCGGTTCCGATTACGGTGCGCGCACCGCGGTCGAGGAAGTAGTTGGGGAAGTTCACGGTGTACTGGGGCGAGAGCTCGGCCGACCGGCAGGCGTTCACGAACACGAGCGGCCCCTGCTTGAGCTGCGAGTTCGTCCCTGCGTTGAAGGTCAGCTCACCCACGGTGACAGGTTCCTCGGTGAGCTGCAGCCACGACGCATCTGGGAGGGGATGGCCGGACGTGCTCGCGCCCGCCCCCGCGTGGCAGAGGAAGTAGAGCACCTGGTACCGGGAGCGCGATCCAAGGGAGGTCATCAGTTCGGCGTTCTTGGTGCGGTCCTTCACCGTGATGCCGGGCGACCGCTCTTTCGCCTTCGACCAGAACCCCCGCTGGTTCCGAACAGCGGGGATCTTCTGCTCGTCATCGATTCGTGGGTCGAAGTGCAGCGCGACCGAAAGCCCGTTCTCGACGGTGATTGGCGCTGCGTGGCGAGGAAGGTTCACCACGAGCTCTTCGATAACATGCCGCAGGCCCAGGAACCGATCCCACCGCGGCTTCCCCTTGAGCGATGGAGTGAGGTAGAGGGCGTGCCAGGGCACTCCGTACCCGTCGACGACGAACTGGATGCGCTGGGGCGGACCCGCGGCGCCCAGTCGCGAGACGAGCAGATCGCCGATCGCTGCGGCGCGGGTGTTGTCCTTGCGCAGGTAGAAGAGCTTGCGCAGCAGCAGTCCGCCGGCCTCCGCGAGTCTTTCGAGTGTGGCGTCGGAGGACTTTTGATCGATGTGGATGCTTGTTTGATACGCACCGTCGTGCGACAGGCTGAGCAGCACGTCGCGCACGTGCAGGACAGCGGCGTCGAGCTCGAAGCGCGACACGTCGAGCTCGGCCTCCATAGCAACGTCACCCGAGACGACGCAGCGGAATCTGCCGTTCATGTCGATGAACGACAGGGCGAGGAACCGCGAGCTGTCGACCTGCAGAGCATCCATCGCCCGCCCGATGCTCGCGGCCGGGATCAGCGCGGTGGACTCCGGTGCGTCGCCCGAAGTCGTGGCCGCGACATCGACAATGAACGACACCTGGGACACGATGCTTCCCATTCGAAGCAGCGTTGCGGTCAGATGGGCAGGACCCTTTTCGCGCGGGGTCACCTCGAAGACGGCAGGTCGCTCGCTCGTGCCGTCTCTGCGCATCACCAGAGGCTGGAGCCGCTGCTCCTCGTCGATGTCGATGTCGGTGGAAGTGAGCTGCACGATCATGGGGAGTCGGTTCTTGCCTGGCGGGAACACCACCGAGAACTCGCCCTCGTCGGGCGCGCCGTCGGCGGCAGGGACGCCAAAGTCGACAACGACCTCGACCGGCGTCTCCACGGTCGGCGCGCCCTCAACCCGAGCCTCAAGCGCGGCCAAGACGGTCTCCTCCTTCGCCGAGCCGGATCCCGGCGCGCTGCCTGCAGAGGGAGCCTCAGTCGCTCCGGTCACAGTTGCCTCCGGGCGGGCGTGCATCGAGGGCCCCGCCGTCTCGCTCGCCGGGCCGGCCGGCGTCTTGGCCTTCTTCGCCTTCTTCGGGCGCGCGGGGCGAGGAGCCGCGGCGGGCCTGCCGATCCGTGGGGGAAGCCTGAGGATCAGTCCGTCTAGGGGAGACCCGTCGAGTCCTGGCGTCACTGCGCCCGAAATGAGCGGCCCCGTTGGGAGATTGGGCGCACGGAACTTCTCGTTCGGCTGCAGAAGCCAGGAGCGCACCCCGGATTTCAGCACGACCGTGTCAGGGCCGGGCGACGCCTCCAGGAGTGCAATGCGCAACTCTTCGTCATCATCTAGCGCCTCCAGCAGTGCTTCGATGAGCTCCTGCTGGCCACGCGACTTGCGTGGTGCCGAGCGGTACGTCGTGAGAGCATCGCCGAGTCGCGCATGTGAGTAGATCAGGCGCGAGTCCATTTCACCGAGGCGTCCCAGCATAGACTCGGTGTGCGCAAACAATCCGTCGCAGGTCGTCACGCTCGCTCCTTGCTCCCTGGATTCACAATGGCCCGGTCTGCGGCGCGTGTCCAGAGCTTCTGTACGTCCCTCTTCACACGCGCCTGGGTACCTCTCAGAGGCACCTTCCCCGTTAATGGCTGCGATCAGCGGAATGAGCCCTTCCTTCTACGCGCAGAGGATGACCCAGAATCTTCGCGTCGACTGGTCGGTTGACAGCGACAACGTGGAAGCCGAGAAGCCGCGAAGCGAAATCCGGAAGAAGCACCAGGCTGAGTCCAGATCGACGCGTGTGCCTACGAGGAAACCTGCTGCGCGAAAGGTACGCGCAAACTAGACCGCGGTCGCCTCAGTGCCGCAGCTACGCCTCCGCCGTTGAGTCCGGACGGCCTTCAACCGGAACCGACACATACGTGCGAAGCCGCGCTGCAATGGGGAGGAAAATCGCCAGGCCTGTGGAGGAAATTGCGTTCTGCAGGTGCCTGCGATCCGCATCCTCCGAGTTTCGCGAACGGCCCACCAAATGTCCCGGAAACTCATGGGTTTCCGGGACTTTTTTGGTTAAGAGATTTGATCGTGTCATCACTACGTCATCACTTTCACCCTTTCGGAGCAGCTGAGCCGGCCCTGTCGTCCGAGGTGCTGAGGTCCGTTTCGATCCCTCCCGATCGCCCAGGATCGTCGTGCACACCTACTGGGTATGAGCACTCACAACGACAACCCAACCTCTCCTCCCACCGACGAATGGGGGCTGGAGCCCCTGATGGACGTTGCCGAGCTGGCGTCCTACCTGGGCATCCCGATCTCCACGGTCTACGACTGGCGGGTGCACGGCAAAGGCCCCACGGCCTACCGGTTCGGCAAACACCTTAAGTTCGCCATCTCCGACGTGCGGGCCTGGATCGCCCAGCAGCGCGAACCCACCAGCGAGCCCAGGCGCACCGATCGGCGGTGAGCTGAGATGCCCCGGGAACGGTTGATCATCGGCACGTTTGGCGACATCAGCACCCGAAAGTCGCCGGCCGGCCGGTACCTGGCGCGCACCCGTTACCGCGACTGGGACGGCCACGCCCGGCTGGTGCAGGCCAGCGGCGTCACCGCCAAGGCCGCCGATCGGGCGCTGAAGGCCAAGCTCGCTGACCGGGACCTGTTCCAACCCGCCGACACAACCCTGACCCCGGACAGCCTGTTCAGCGACCTGGTGACCTACTGGCTGGAGGACATCGACCTCGAGGACCGGATCTCCCGGACCACCCGGAACTTGTACGAGCGCAACATGCGCACCCTCGTCTCACCGGCGTTCGACAACCTCGCGCTGCGGGAGATCGGCGTGGCCCGGTGCGACAAGTTCATCAAGCAGCTCGCGAAAATCTCCTACAGTCGCGCCAAGCAGGCCCGGGTTGTCCTGCGGCTGGCATTGGAGTTGGCGGTGCGGCATGAGGTCCTGCCGAGCAACCCGATGGAGCACGTGTCCCGCCTGTACCGCGAGCCTCACATCCCGAATGCGCTCATGGCGCCCGAGGTGAATGTGACCCGCGCGGCGATCGCGCAGTGGGAGAGCGCCGCCGACCACACATCCGGGCCCAAGCCCGACGGCCAGCTCGGCGCGATCATTGAGGTAATGCTCGGCACCTCAGCCCGGATCGGTGAGGTGCTGGCCATTCGCCGCCGGGACCTCGACATCACCAGCCCAGTGCCCTCCATTCGCATCGCTTGCACCATCGTCAGCCGCAAGGGTGAGTAAACCTTCCGGCAGGATCACCCCAAAACCGCCAAGTCCACTCGCGTTGTCGCCCTGCCTACCTTCACCGCCGATGCAGTCCGCCGGCGGCTTGCCAAGGTCGGGAGCATGGGCCTGGATTCACTGCTGTTCCAGTCCCGGGACGGCACCCCGCTGACAACGGCGAACGTGCGCCGCCAGTTGCGACAGGTGCTCGAGGGGACCGGGATCAACGGGGTGACCCCGCACATGTTCCGCCGCTTGGAAGCGAATCTGTGGCCCGAGCGCCGCAGCTTTCCTCATCGGCAGTTCGCGATGGATGCCAACTCGTCACGGTGCCGCCGCGGTGGCGGCACCGTGTCATCTGGGCGTTTGCCGCTTCGCAGTGAATCCTCGCTTCGGGCCGCCGCGGTCATCAGCCGGCGTTGGCAAGGGATGATCGCTGATCACGGTGGTGCCGCGGCGGCCGCACCGTCCCATCTGGAGTTTTACCGTAAGCCCGAGAATCAGGTTCGTCGATGCAACGTGCAGCCCCGCTCAGAATTTCGTCCATTTTGCGCCGAGGATTGAGCGTTCGCAATCACCCATCCGCGAAAGCGGAAGGACATACGTAACTCCTTTTGAGCCCAAGGTGACGCCACCTGGACACTGCCTAAAGCCATGACAGGTCGGGCAAGCCCCGCGAAAGCAGCGGTCGGTGACAAGCCGGTCTTCGCCTATATCTCTGGCCTGCCGCAGCCGCAGCGCGGCATCGCCGAAGCGGTCGATGAGCTGGCGGCCAGGACACTGCCCGGCCTTCAGCGCTCCGTGAAGTGGGGCATGGCGTACTACGGCGTCGGCGACGGGTGGTGCTTCAGCTGCGGTGGCTTCGCTGACCACGTCACGCTCATGTTCATCAACGGCGCGGCGCTCGAGCCGGTACCGCCGGTGACACCCGTGGGGATGGGCAAGGCAACGCGGGGTGTGGAACTCGAGTCCGTGAACGACTAGACGAACGCCAGACCGCGGCGTGGATGAAAGAGGTCGCGTCCATGCCGGGTGTTGGTGGTAGAAAACGGTGAGCTCGAGCTCCTACAAAATTCAAGGGCTAATCGCGCCCGGTCTCGGTTGCGATTCTTGAGTTGTGAGTGGGATCTCGGTTGTTCAGCGTGTCTTGCGGCGCTTTCACGCGCGCCGGATCGTCTCGACTGCTGGGTGTCTTGCCCTCTGGGCCGGCCGGCAGGTGGGAACCGGTACCTCAGGGATTAGGTCAGCACGTGTTTGAAAAGCGCTGGGTGCTCATCATTAGCTGGGTCCAAAGACGTCGCCTCGTCCAAACTGAACCGGCTTGAAGCGTCGTGTTCATCGGGCGCCGCATTGACGATGTTGCCGACCCACCCGTTGACCCTCCACGCCTCCAGGAGGGCGTCAGCTGTTCGACGCGTTAGCAAAGCGTTTCCATCAGGTGGAGTGATCTCCACGCCCAATTCTGCTCGACGTTCTCTCACGAGAGCCTGTCGACTACTCTCGCCTGGTTTGACGTGACCTCCCGGCAGGTCCCAGACATCGGGGAACCACGCTTTCGATGGTGATCGGTGTACGAGGAAAACGTGCCCCGGGCGTACGAGCAATCCGCACGACACATGATGCGTCATGTGTTCATCCATGGCACGAGCCAACGGACAGCCCATCCGTTGAGATCACAGGACCGCCGCTCAGGAGCGGAACGTCTACATGGCTTCTCCTAAACTCGGACCAATGACTGGCAATGTGGTTCGGGATGCATACGCCGGTCGGGCGAAGGAGTACACGGCGCTGCTCGGATCGATGGCTCACACGCACGAAGCCGATCAGCGGCTTGTCGCCCAGTGGGCGCGCGACCTGCAGGGCGCGGTCATCGACGCGGGGTGCGGTCCTGGACATTGGACCGATTTCCTCAAGCAGCGTGGTGTCGATGTGGAGGGTGTCGATCAAGTTCAGGCGTTCATCGGGCGAGCGAGAATAAGATTCCCGACGGTCCCGTTTCGAGTCGCATCACTGTGCGATCTCGAGGTCCGAGACGGATACACAGCTGCAATTCTTGCGTGGTATTCCGTTATCCACCTTGCCCCGAGTGACTTGCCAGCGGTTTTGCGCGAGTTCGCCCGCTGTATTGTTCCTGGAGGCAGCCTCCTCCTCGGTTTCTTCGCGGGCGACACCGTCGAGCCGTTTCCACACGCCGTTACGACCGCCTACTTCTGGCCGATCGGAGAGATGAGCACGCAGCTCGAGGCCGCAGGGTTTCACGTTCACGCGGTGAACACCCGAACCGATCCGGGCAAGCGGTCCCACGCCGCGATCATCGCCCATCGATTAGATGGTTCAGTGCCCTCAGAAGCTCCGTGCTAGCCACAAGCTCCGGCGCCGATTCGTCCAAGGAACTTCAAAGATCTAAATCTGAACAGCCTGTGTCAGAGGCCAAACCCTGACCGGGTACTGTAAACCGACTAAGTCCTTCGCTGGCCCTCAAGAATCGGAATTTACGCCAGTTCTTTCCGGAACCAGTGGTTCGCGTATGGGTCCGTGTTGTGCGGCGCTCCTTCGATGTAGCCAAGGGACGCGTACAGGCTTCGCGCTTCGACGAGGTCCGTGCGTGTGTCCAACTGCAATGCATCGAGTCCTAATTCGCGGGATTCGCGTTCCAGTTCCTTCATGAGAAGGCGTCCGACGCCTAAACCCCGTGCCGCCGGTTCCACGAAGACTCTGGTCACCTCGCCGATGTCGCCGGGGCGCAGCCGCATTCCTGCACAGCCGATCACGGTGGCTCCTTGGCGGGCCAGCAGAAGGATGCCCAGCGGTGCGACCAGGTCGTCACTGGGGTATCCGGCCTGGGCGTCCAGGGTCTCCTGTCGAGAGGCGGGGCGCCCGTGGTAGCGACTCACAATGTCCTCGTAGTACCGATGTGACACCACCTTGGCTTCAGCAGACGTCGGTGATGTCGCAAAGACAAGGATCGGCATCGTTGAAGTCATACGGTCCACAGTAGTTCTCGAGCCACCGTCCAAGCGTGAGCACGCTCCTACACGGCGGCGTCCGGCTGCTGTTAGCGGGTGCCAGGCCCGGCGAGCCTGCGGCCCAGAGACGCTTGGAATCGGATCAAGTATCCATCCGGGTCTTGCACCAGGAACTGGGCTACGCCGGCCTCGGTCGTGCCAGTCCGGTACCACTTCGTCTCCGGCTCCATGAAGAGGGCCGAGCTCGCGCCCTCAAGAGCACTTAACAGTGGTTGTATCGACGCCACAGTGATCTGTAAGTTGATCCCGCGGCCGAGAGGCGGCTCCAGCGGGGCAGGTATCCAGTTCCGTCCTGATCCTCTTTGTTCGAGCATGATGTGCGCCGTGCCGCTGGTGATGTAGGCAAACCCCGCGTCGGGGCGGTCGTAGAGCATCACGAATTCGCAAAGGCGGCACCAGAAATCCAGGCTCGCCTCGAGAGAGGTGATCAGTAGCTCTGGGACTAGGGCCGGCCCTGGGGTGCTGTCCGCGTCTGGCACGACTTCGGTTTGAAGCGAGATTTCTACCTCGTGTACGTGGGCCGATGCCGCTGGGACAAGGATCGGCACCGTAGGCATCATGCGGTGCACCTTACGCCGGGCGGATGTCTCGCGGTTTGGCCCTCGAAACCGACCATGATCAGCATCAGGGCATCCGATGCATGTCGTTCTAGTCGTACCTGCAGGAAGGATGCGTTCTCATTGTCGAGGGACAGGACCGGCATGCTACCCGCCGATCGCGAGCGGTCTCTGGAAAGCGAAGCTCACGGTTTCCGAGGTGCCTTAGTGTCAAACCATGGATCTCTCTGTACCGCGCACGCTCACAGGTGCGCTCGTGACCCTTGAACCGCTCTCGCTGGATCATGTGGGTGATTTGTGTGTGGCGGCGGACGAGGATGAACTC
Source organism: Cryobacterium sp. TMT2-15-1 (assembly GCF_004402345.1). Classification (NCBI taxonomy): domain Bacteria; kingdom Bacillati; phylum Actinomycetota; class Actinomycetes; order Micrococcales; family Microbacteriaceae; genus Cryobacterium; species Cryobacterium sp. TMT2-15-1. The sequence continues at coordinate 25,510 of NZ_SOGD01000008.1, forward strand.
TGGCGTGCTTGGTACACCGCGGTACCGCACCCCGAGTCGATGGCTGGAGAGGTTGCCCGCCGGCTCAGTCTTCACGCACAGGGGCTTGTCCTGCCCTGGACCACCCGGCTTACATCAACGGGACGGATAGTCGGCATGACGACCTTCATGAATCCGAACGCCGCTGCCCCGCGAGTGGAAATTGGATCGACGTGGCTGGCCAGAAGCGCTCAGGGCACAGGGGTGAATCGAGAGGCCAAGCTTTTGCAGCTGGGCTACGCCTTCGACGACTTGCACTGCATTGCGGTGGAATTTCGCACTCACTGGCACAACCGCCAATCGAGAAAAGCGATTGCGGCATTGGGCGCGAAGCAGGACGGGGTACTTCGCAGCGACTCCGTCGGACCAGACGGTGCCCTTCGGGACACCGTCGTATTTTCAATTATTCAGAGTGAGTGGCCCGCCGTTCGGGTCGGTCTCCGACACTCCCTGGCAATGGGCGGATTCTCCGCAGAATAGTTGCGCGATGGCAGAGACCGCCTCACCAGCTTGGATTCGTCTCCATCCCCGAACCTCACTCAATTCCGCTCGACGTTAGCGAAAGCGCTCCTCGTCGAACTGCTGAGTGCCGCCTTACATGGTCCATGCTGCGGCAAACGGCATCAGGCCTCAATTGTGGCGACGCGAACGCCCTCGGCGGTCGGAAGAAGCACCCTGATGCCTGGGTAGTAATCGAAAAGGACCTGCCTGTCACGCCCGCACGGGCCGACAACGCCGCGTCCGTGATTGCCAACAGCGACGATTGTCTTGATTTCTCGGCCGCCCTGTGCACGCGCCGCGCCCAGTGCATCCAGCTCGGCGCACGGACCGCCGGTGAAGTGGAACAGATGCACCCCAGCGAACATACGGCCGTCGGCGTCTCGAACTGCCGCGCCCATGGTGTGTGCACCATCTTCATCTGCTCCGGCATCCGTGTTCGCGTCGATGACCTCTCTTGCGAGCTCAACGAGCTCAAGGTCTTCGGCCGTCGGCACTGCGAGTTCAGCGTTTGGGAGCATGAGGGTGATCCTACGGATCGAACCGGATCCAATTCCCGGCTACCCTGTCCGCAAGCCGGATCCTTTGGGACTCAAATTCAGCCGTCAGGCCATTCGGTCTCGCGAGTGCAGCTGGGGTCTCGTTGTGGAACGCCCTACGGCACAGGGTCGCGAGCCTCGGCACGTAAAATCACCCCATGACTGACCACGGAGAATTCCAGATTGCTGAGTACGGTTTTCCGGGCCCACTTCGGGATCGGCTGGTCGCCTCAATCCTGGCCGGCACAAAGACATCGACAAGCTCGACCCGCGTGGAGTACTCGATAGAGGACGAACCGTTGCCGGTCATCGGGAACAAGCAGACGGTCGTTGATTCACACAATTTCGCCGTGGCGACCATTCAGACAGTTGGGGTCGAGATTGTCCGACTCGCTGACGTCGGCCTCGAGCATGCGCACAACGAGGGCGAAGGATTCGTCTCCGTAGCAGCCTGGCGCCGCGGTCACGAAGCCTTCTGGCACAGCACGGAGATGCGGGCCTTCCTCAACAGCCCAACCTTCACAGTCGATGACGACACGCTCGTCGTGCTGGAGCGGTTCCAATTGATTGAGGAGCTCGGCCAAGCAAACCGATAGCCCTCAAACCGGCAGCCCGACGCCGTGCGGGCGATTACTCGTGAACGTTGACTTCTGGTGTGCTGAGTTTGCTCACGGGTCGGATCAGCGCCACGCGCGGCCAGGCTTCGAGCCCTCGCGCAGCTTCTGAATCCATTCGAGCGCTCATCGTCGGGCCCCAGTCACGTGGCAAAAAAGCACGGAAGCCGAGGCGCTCGTAGTATGGCGCGTTCCACGGAACGTCTCGGAATGTGGTCAGTGTCACAGCGGGGAGTTCGCGTTCCCGTGCCCAAGAGTCAGCCAGGACAATCAGTTGCGCTCCGATGCCCTGACACGCGTGCTCCGGGTGGACCGTGACCTGCTCAATATGGGCAGCTCCGTCCACCTGCTCGAGGAGCACGTAGGCGACGATCACACCGTCGACCAGCCATACAAACGCTCCATGGTCCGTGACGAAGTGCTGGAAATCCTGCCTGTTGATCGGTTGATCATCGGCGACTATCGCCATGTTGATGTTGCGGAACATTTCGCCAGCGGCTCGCTCGATCTCGGTGATCCGGAAGTGGTCCTCGAGACTGGAAAGACGTCGCACCTTTCGATCCTCCCACTCCAGCTCAGGACCTACCCGCAGGTCGAACCTCCATCGAGACGGTCCGGGTCTGATTCTTCAGAGCGATGCGTGCCAGGTTTGTCGAGTGGCGAGCCGGGCGGTCAGGAAGAGCGCAATGCCAATGACTCCGAGGATCGCGGCGAACGTGATTCCCCAGTCCCACACGCTCGACTGGGTATGCACAAGGAGAAGTTCGCGGTCGCTCGTGAAATAGGAGCATCGGACCCCGACGGGAAAGAACGAAAATGCACCGTTCGCGGTCCAGCCTGCCGAGGGCAGAGCCAGATTGCCTAGCTCGGGATTCTGATAGCAGGATTCACCGATACCCGCATGTGAGATGAACGCGAACTGCAGCGCAGCCAGGGCCATGAGGGCCATGGACGGAATGCCGAGGATCCACGACCGCGCAGTCACGGCGAGGAGCACGGGGAAAGTCGGTCTTTGCCTTTGCATTCGCACCCCCCCCTCCTTAACGAAGTACGTGCTTCCCGACACCGGGTAAGCGGTTGAAGACTGGAAGGAAGAAATCGCCGGCCTACAGAGTCAAGGCCCTTAGCCGAACCCTACGCGGGGCGCCTCCCGCCCACTACCTTCCTGGGCCAGCGCCTCCCTGACCTTTTGTTGATTTGTTTGCTTCAAGAATCGCGCTCCCGCGCCGTCCCCAGCGAATGACGAGCGCCAGAGCCACGATGATCCCACCCACAAGGAAAACCTGAACGACTACCCAAAAGTTCCACCAAGACAAAGAACCGAATTCCATCTCGACCATCCCTCGGCTCGCGGGCATTCGATTGCCCTTTCTAGCGCGAGCCTACGACCCGGTGGCGGCCCCGGGCAACGCGCTGCCGATTGCAAGCCAGGGGAAGCGTCTCGCGCAAAAGGCCAGGGCGCTACCCGCCCAAGGACACCTTGTGGCTTGATTTCGCAAACCGATAGGTTTGCCTCAACCAGGGGAGAAAAGTGGCCGACAAGTGGACGTTTGTGCGGTTACTTGCAGTGTCGGCCACGGTATTCACCCTGATGGGCTGTTCACCGGCCGAGGGCTTCTCCGACCTGCGTAGTACGCCCAGCGCTGAGGATGCCGTCCCAAGTAGCCTTCCAGACTACGCATTAGACGATTTCGACACCGACAGCCTGCGGTTTGTCAGTGCCGTTGACGAAACGCAGCTGTACTTGGCACGAGGGCGCGACTTCCCGGTCTGCCTGCTCGCCTATCGGACGGCCACCGACTGGCAAGGAGCGTGCGGCCCGAGTATGACGACCATTGCGTCGCCAGGATTTGAAGTCATGGTTGTGCAGGATGGCATGCCCAATCGAGAGGGCTGGAGCAAAGCAGGCGAGAACCTCCGCATCAAGGACCAGTAGGTCCAGCGCCACCGAAACAGAACAGTCACCGGGACGTGGGTACGTGGGGACGGTTCAGCTGGTGGGCTGTCCTGCTCGCCAGTTGCGTGCATGGGCCAGTATCTGCTGGATGATCGCACTCTTGGCGTCGGCGTAGTGGTTCATATCGCTCCATGTGTTCGCCGCGAGCATCCGCTTCGTGGATTCGTAGAGTGCACGGTCAGCCGCGCTGACCCGGAGCCAGTCGCGGAGGTCGAGGTAGTCGATCTGCTCAGTGGTCTCTGGCGGAAGAACGTGTACGTGGAAGTCCAACTCCGACGTGCGGAGCATCCGGTGCCCGTATTCTCGGACACGGAGCCGCAACCCGATGGATTCCATTGGCACAAGGTAAGACTCCTCGTCGTCGATGTCGGCCACGACAAGCAGCATGTCGATCACCGGTTTCGCAGCCAGTCCAGGGACTGCGGTCGAACCAATGTGTTCGACCGACAGCGCAGCTGGGCCCAAGGAGTCCTGGATCTTTTGAGCCATGGAAGTTGCCTTCGAGGGCCATGTGTCGTCGTAATCGAAGATGACGATCGCCCGTTGCTCAGGACCACCGCTCAGGATGGTGTCGAGTTCCGTGTCTCTTGCCTGGTCCATCCAGAGAGTCTGGCACGACAGGCTCGGCCGTCCAGGCCTGACGGAAGTCCCTCAGCAGCGGAACCGTGACCGCGTCATGAGTATTTGCGGGTTTGGGGGCCAGTGAATATTGCCTTCGGGGGCCACCGGTATTGCCTTTGGGAGCCACACGGTCGCGCGGTCGGGGGCCACTGGCT
>NZ_SOGD01000028.1:0-26192 GCF_004402345.1 Cryobacterium sp. TMT2-15-1
GATCCTTCACCGCTAGAAACGGATCCAAACCACGAGGTTTTTGGCATTTGACATTGTGCACGCTGTTGAGTTCTCAAGGATCGGACGCACTCGACTTCAGGCCCATATGGGCTGTCGCTTCGAGGCAACTTGTATAACGTAGCTGCCCGGCCACACCCTGTCAAATCACGGAAAGCAGCCGATTCCGAGTGCGCCAAAGCGACTCGAACAACCACCCACCAGAGCAGACACGCAGCCGGAGAGAGTTACCATCTTAGGCCTCCCCCACACTCACCTGAAACAGGAACAAGCATGAGACGAAGCTAAAACTGTGGTTCCACATGAGGCCGGGAAGCTCTGCGGCTTTCCGCACCTGTGGGGTACGTTTGAATACATTACGGCCGTCACACCGGGCCGTCAAAACCAGCAACCGCCCGGGCGTGTCACGCCCCAACGGGGCGGAAACGCAGCTTCCGTGCCACCGCGACGGCACCCTATTTCAGCACAGCGGCTCTGCCGCTCGGGGCGAGAGTCTCGGCCTCGTCGTCCTTCACTTCGGCGGAAACGGAGTCATCCGCACCGGGGTGGGCGGCGCCCCTGTCCCCACGGTACTTCCACAGGCCGATGCCGACCACGACGCCCGCGAGCAGCAGGGACATCAGGAGTTCCATGCGGGTGCGCTCGAGAATGGCCATGCCCGCGAGCAGCGCAACGATGGCGCCGATGGCCAGCCAGGTCAGGTAGGGGAAGGCCCACATCTTCAGGCTCAGGCGACTGGCGGCATCCGTGCCCATGCGCCGTCGCAGGATCAGCTGCGACACGGCGATGACGAGCCAGACGAGAAGCGCGATCGCTCCAGAGGTGTTGACGAGGAGGAGGAAGACCGTGTCGGGCGCGATGTAGTTCAGACCCACCGTGATGAACCCGACGACGGTGGAAGACAAGACGGCGGCGCGCGGCACGCCGCGGACGGAGATTTTCGACCACGCCGGGGGTGCGTCCCCGCGTTCCGACAGGGAGAAAAGCATGCGGCTCGCGGTGTAGAGACCCGAGTTCAGGCAGGAGAGCACGCTGGTCAGCACGATGATGTCCATGATCGTGCCGGCCCCGGGGATTCCGTAGAGCTCGATCACCGCGACATAGGGACTCTTGGCCACGGAAGCGCTGTTCCACGGAAGCAGCGTGACGACGACGGCGATGGATCCGATGTAGAAGACGAGGATGCGCCATACGGTGGATTTGACTGCCTTCTTGACCGCGTCGACCGGGTTCTCGGACTCGCCGGCAGCGATCGTGGCGATTTCGGCGCCGAAGAACGAGAAGACGACCACGAGCACGCCGCCGAGGACGGCTCCGCTGCCACTGGGGAAGAACCCGCCGTTGCCGGTGAGGTTGGTCAGGCCGGGGGCCGCGACCCCGGGCATCAACCCGAGAATGGCCACGACGCCGAGCAGAAGGAAGACGGCGATGGCCGCCACCTTGATCGACGCGAACCAGAACTCGAATTCACCGAACATTTTCACTGAGGCGACATTGGTGCCCGTGAGGAGAACCATCAGGATAAGAGCCCAGGCCCACTGGTCGACCTCGGGCACCCAGCGGTGCACGATGGCGGCGCCGGCCGTGGCCTCGATGCCGAGGACGATGATCCAGAACCAGGCGTACAGCCAGCCGATGCTCAGCCCAGCCCAGCGACCGAGGGCTTTGTCGGCGTAGGTAGAGAACGAACCGGTTTCTGGATGCGCCGCCGCCATTTCGCCCAGCATCCGCATGACCAGGATAACGAGCAGTCCCGCGGCCGAGTAGGCCACGAGGATGCCCGGCCCGGCCTGCTGGATGGCAGCTCCGGACCCGACGAAAAGGCCGGCTCCGATCACGCCGGCGATCGCGATCATCGAGAGGTGTCGCGGTTTCAGGGACTTGGACAGCTGCTGCCCTCCCCCGCCCTTTTTTGCGGCAGTGCGGTCTGTGTCCGTCTGGTTGGCCATGTCACTCCAGTTTCAGTGGGATGCTGCCACCCCGACGGTGGGGCCGACTGCTATCCATTGGTGCTTCGTGAGTCAGCGTATGACCGGCGATTACCGGCGCCGAAATCAACTCGCGGGTGGAAACGTGCTTGTAACGTGCGATTAATCGGCGGGCATGAGTGCGAGGACTTCGTCGCGGATGCGCACCATCACCTCAGGGGTCCCGGCCTCCACGGTGAGTCGCAGCCGGGGCTGCACCTGCTTCTGTTGCTGCGGCGCTCGCTCCGGCTCGGTGCGCGATGGGCGCACGTTGAACCACCAGAACGGTTCGTCGACGCTCGTGAGGCCGATCACCGTGAGGCCGTCGATCTCCTCGAAGTCGGCGGAACCCGTGTAGGCGTCGACGACGCGCGCGTAGACCCCGGGCAGGTCGTCGACGGCCATGCTGATCTCGCCGGAATGGGCGTAGGGCATGGCATCCGTCGCCAGCGCCGACAACGGGCGGGGCTGGAATCCGAGCTCCGCCAGAACGTGCAGGGCCGCGAGCAGACCGCTGTCGGCGCACCAGAACTGCGGGAAGTAGTAGTCGCCGGTGTACCCCAACCCGAACACTGCCCCGGTGGCCCGCAACTCGGCCCGCATCCGGGATCCGTCGACCGAGGTGGGGACCGCGGCCGCGCCGGCCGCCTCGATCGTCTCCGCAACGAAGCGGGAGACATTGAGGTCGTGCAGAACCACCACATTCCGGTCAGGGTCCTCGATCCGCGCGCTCGCGATGGCGCGCCGGGCGAGCACCGCGCCGATCGCGGACGGGGGCACGACGCACCCGGTCTCGTCGACCACCACGCAGCGGCCGCCGTCCGCGTCGAAGCCGAGCCCGAGGTCGGCCTCGTGCCGAATCACGGCATTCCGCAGATCGGTGAGGGTGGTCGGGTCGGCAGGGTCGATGGTGTGCGGCGGGAGGTCCGGGTCCTGATCGAAGAAGAGCGGGACGATGGTGAGGGGTGCTGGGCGCGGTGGTTCGGCAGGGTCGGCCGCCGCGGAGGCGCCGCCGGCCGGGCCTCCGGCAGCTTTGCCGGTATCGTCGCCGAGAACGTAAGGCACCGTGACGGCGGCGGCGCCGCGGCCGGCGTCGACCACGACGGTGAGCGGGCGGATGCCGGTGAGCCCGACGAGCGCGCGCAGCCCGGCCGCGTAGTCGGGCAGCAGGTCGTACTCGCGGCGGCGACCGGGTATCGCCACCGGGGTCGGCCCGGCGGCCAGATAGCCGACGGCGCGGTCACGGATGGCGCCGAGACCGTGGTCGTGCCCGATCTCTAAGGCACCCGCCCGAAGCATGGTGAGTGAGGTGGCCGTGATCCGGGCGGCCGGGGCGTTTCGGGCTCCCGAGCCGAATCGAATTTCGTCGGTGGAGCACACGCCGAGGTCGACGACGGTGGCCCCTCGGGCTTCCGCACCCCGGGTGAAGGCGGCCACGAGCTCGCCCGCCGCGCCTCGGTCGTGACCGAGGAGTACCTCGCGGCTCTGCGCACCGACTTCGTCGACGAAGGCAGCGGCAAGGGCAGCCACCATCTGCGCGGTCAACGGTACGGCAGTCGTGCCGCTCACCTCGTCCGGGCCGACCGCGGCGCCCAGGCGGGCGGCGGCATCCGTCTCGTCCGTCATTTCGCGGATCCCGACTCGGCTTCCGGCCCGGCGGCCGGCCCGGCGGCCGGCTGTGCGCCCGGCCCGTCGGCCGGTTCGGTCACCGGCCCGTCGGTGCGGAGGCGCACCAGCTGCCAGCCCTGCGGAGCTGCGGTCAGCCGGGCGTGCCGGGCACAGAGGTCGAAGGTGTGCGGCTCGCGCTGTACTGCGAGCGGACCGAGGACGGCCATCGCGTCGGCATAGTCGAAAGTGAGAGTCGCGGCGGATTCCTCCGGGCAGGCGACACGGGAGCAGGGCCGGAATGACATTGGCTACAGGTTACCCGTTCAACGGGTCGAACTAGGATGAGGGCATGTCTCGAGTTCGCCGTTCTGCCGTGTCGACGCCGGCCCCCGTTCAGCGCGGGCGAGGTCGGGACCGGCACGGCCGGGGCATCCGCAGCTCGGCGACCGGACCTTATTTGCCGCCGTTGCAGACGCGCATCGACACCTTCGATACGATCGTGGCGTCAACCGTCGACTACCTCCGCTCAGTCTGGCCGGAGCAGCTGGGTGATGTGAGATTCGTGGTTGCGGCCGGTCCTGCCTCGGTGCTGCCGGGCGCCGGAGTGGAGCGCTGGGCCGTGAACGCCGCGGAACGTCGCGTGGTCTTCTACCGTTTGCCGATCCAGCGCCTGACGCGGCTGCACCGGAACGACGACCTGCACCGGCGGATGGTGATCGAGAGCTGCGTGTTCCGCGCGATCGCCGAGCTGCTCGGCAAGGACCCGTGGGACCTGGCGCCGGATCGGTTCCGGCACTTCTAGGCTTCCGCTCGCGTCCTGTGCTGGCGGCGGCCGGGGTGCGCTCGGCCACTTTTTTGTGCCCGGATCCCCGTAATGACGGTGCTTGTGGCCGAAGTTTGCACCAATTTGAACTAATTCCAAACCGTTTGACGGAGGGGACCGAACCTCATTCAGCACCAAGAACCGCTGAATCCCAACCACAGACCCTAAGGATTTCCTCATGCGCTCATTCACCAAGACCACGCTCAGCCTCGCCACCGCGGGCCTCCTCATCGCCGGCCTCTCCGCCTGCTCGACCACCGCCGATGCGACCGCCCCGGCCGAGAATTCCTCCTCCTCTTCCTCCGAGAAAGCAACCCCCAAGGCTCTCGCTTCGATCCCCGCGCTGTCGGGCGTCGACACGTCCGTTCTCCTCGACGCCGACTTCGCTGCGGCGCTGACCAGCCTTGGTCTCACCCCCGGCACCGTGGGCACCGCCACCCTGACCGACGGCAGCCTGCACTTCCCGATCACCGGTGGAAACGTGGACTACTACGACCCCGAAGAGGACTACCGGCCCTTCGTCCAGGGCTCCATCGAACACGAGGGCTCCGGCTTCTCACTGACCGCCGGCGAGACCACGGTCGAATTGACCAACTTCACGATCGACCCGGGCACCAGCAAGCTGTTCGGTGACGTGAGCGTCAACGGAGAGTCAGCCGCCACCCAGGTCCTCCTCTTCAACCTCTACGGCGGGACCCTGAAGCCGCTCCAGATGGACGGCGACAACGCCATCCTCGAGGGCACCACCGTGCACATCTCGGCTGAGGCTGCCGGCCTGCTCAACGACACGTTCATGACGGATGCTGTCGCTGACCAGCTCCTGGTCGGCATCGCGAAGATCACGGTCGCCACCAAGTAACACCGCTTGTCAGGAAGGGCCCGCTGCGCAGCTGCGCAGCGGGCCCTTCCTTGTGTTGCTCGCGGTGGTCGTGACGCTGACCCGGCGCCCGGTTGCATGATGACCCGGCGGCCCGGTTCTGCCGCCCGCCCGGTTCTGCCGCCCGCCCGGGTCATCTGCCCGCCCGGGTCATCCGGGGCGGCCGCGATCGCTAACTTCGGAGATTTTCACAACACGCCGCTCACCCAGGCGCCACAACCGGAATTTCGCGAAAATCTCCGCATTTACGTCACACGGCGGATGCGAGGTGAGGGCCGTGTGACCGTTGCCCGCGGCGGACAGCTCAACGGATTGCGCCGTGGCCCCTCTCCTCCTCCACGATATGGGTCTCATCGGGTCATCCACAGAGGGATGACTGGTGCCGACCTGGGGCATGGAATGTCAGTGGGTACCCGTAACGTCGCCCTCATGGAGCCCACTTATAGCGAGAAGTTCGAGGCCCGGGGCGACACTTCGAGGCGATTCAGGCGACGCGGGCGGAGTCCGCCCGAGTCGGGGCCCGATTCGCCGCGCAGGTCGATGGAACCGGCCGGTATTCAGAGAGCACGGCCCGGACGCGACTCAGGGGAGCTCCGTGCACCTGCCCGACGGGATGCTGAAGGAGACGTCACCGACCGGGCGGACTCTCCGCAGCAAACCGGCCACGATCATCCGCCCGGCGAGGCATCCGGCTGAGGAGGAGAAGAAGAAGAAGAAGTAGGAGAAGAAGAAGGAGAAGCCGGCGTAGAAGGTGAAGAAGGCGCGGTAGCCGGATTCGGACGTACCGGCGCCGTTCTGATCGGGTGGAACAGGCGTNGTGGAACAGGCGTCGTGCCACCTCGGGGCGGGCGCGGTGGACCGACATGACGACAATGACGACGATAGCCGTGGCGATGGCCACCCGGGTGAGCGGAATCGACGGGACCAGCAAACGGAGGGTGAGGGCCATCGGCACCAGAAGCCATTCCCAGCGGCCGCTGAGGGCGATGAACGGCAGCAGCAGCAGGGCATACCAGGAGTACCGCGGGCTCAGAATGAGCAGCGCACTGCCGATCATGACAAGTTGGCCCAGCCAGGGCTGGTCGGGGTCCGTCTTCCAGATCACAAGCACGGCAATAACGAAAAGCAGCACGCCGGCAACGATGACGGCCGAGCCGCCCGGGGCGACCAGCGAGAGCAGGGCGAAGCGGGTGCCGTCCTCGTACCCTTCCTCGGAGAGGTAGCCGGGCAGATAGCCGAGCACCCCGATACCGGTGGTCAACACATACGGCACGTACAGGAGCAGGAAGGTGACCACGGCGGCCACGGCGACCTTCCACCCCTGGCGCCGCAGCATGGCCGGGGCCGCGAGCACGGGAATCAGCTTGGTCGCGATCGCCGCGCCGAGCGCGATCCCACCGCTCCAATAGCGCCGGCCGGTGACCAGGAACACCGCGCTCAACGTGAAGACGACGCCGAGCATGTCGATGTGGGAATTCGTGACCGCTTCCGTAGCCACGAGCGGACACCAGGCCCAAAGCGCGGCGAACCGCTGGTCGATGCCACGGCGGCGCATCCCGACCAGCAGCATCACCGTGGTGCCGACGCTGAGCAGGAGGCCCGTCAGTTGCAGGGGCCAGTACTCCGCATCCGGCCCGGTGACCGCCCGGACGCCCGCGAAGAAGATCTCGGCGGCCGGCGGATAGATCGTGGGCACTCCGGTGCGGTTCAGTGCCGAACACAGAATCTCGCCGGACTCGCTTTTCAGCGCCGTCTGGATGCGTTCGCCGACGCACGCGAGATCGCCGGCCGCGGTCAGCTCCGGAGCCGGGAACAGCCAGTCGGGGCGCAGGGCGTCGAGCCGATCGTCGGCCGGCGTGTAGGCATACGGCGAAATGCCCTCGGTGGCGACGATGCCGTCCCAGGCGTAGCGCGCGGAGTCCGTGCTCGTGTTCGGCGGACCGACCATGGCCGCGGCCCCGATCCCGATCGATCCCGCCAGGATCAGCACGACCACGGCCCGGCCCCGCACCTCGCGCAGCGAGATCACGGCGAGCGCGAAAAGCAGCCACAGCCCGGTGGTGCAGATGACCAGAGGCACCGTGTCGCGTCCCGGCTTGAACAGGTCATACGCGAGCACGCTGAAGGCGGTCAGGGCCGCACTGGCGGCAAGGAGGAGGGAGACAACGGCGATACGCACCCTGCCATCCTGACGGAACCCGGGCATTCGGGCCCAACCGTCCCGGTGCGCGTCACCGGACCGTAAGGATTGCGCCGCCTCTCCGGGCACCCCGGATGATGCAATGGAACCATGAGACGAATGATGTACGAGGCCCAGCGCGCGCTGGCCTCCCCGGTGCGCAATCCCCGGCTGGCGGTCGTGATCGGCCGGCTGCTCGGTGCCGCGTTCATCGTCTGCTTCGGCACCGGCCTATACAGCCATTTCCTGCAGGAGCCGCTGCCGTGGATGCGGTTCCCGACCCGGCCCGCGTCGCTCTACCAGATCACCCAGGGCACGCACATCGTGGCCGGCATCGCGTGCTTCCCGCTGCTGCTCGCCAAGCTCTACATCGTCTTCCCCGGCCTGTTCCAGTCGCCGCCGGTGAAATCGTTCCTGCACCTGCTCGAACGCGCGTCGATCGCCCTCTTCGTGGGCGCATCCCTGGTGCAGATCACCATCGGCCTGATCAACACCTACCAGTGGTACCCGTGGCCCTTTCCCTTCCGCGAGGTGCACTACGCCCTCGGCTGGGTGTTGGTGGGACTGCTGGTGCTGCACATCGGCATCAAGCTGCCGATCATCACACGGTTCTGGAACGGGCGCGCCGCTGCCGAGCACGAGGCAACGGATGCCGCGAGCGACGTTGAGTCACCGGCCGACGTCGAGGCGGTGCGGCTCTGGGGCAGCGGACGTCCGTCCGGTGTGACGGGCCGGTTGATCGCCTGGATCGATTCCACGCCGTCGCTCGTGAACGAGACGACGACCGTGAGCGAGACGACGACCGTGAGTCGCCGGGGCTTTCTCACCACGGTCGGAATCGCCTGCGCCGCCGTGGTGGGGCTGACCGCCGGCCAGACCTTTGCGCCTCTGGACGCGGTGAACGTGTTCGGTCCGCGCAAGAAGGGCGTCGGCCCTCAGGGCCTCCCGGTGAACCGCACGGCCGAAGAGGCGAAGGTCACCGCGTCGGCCGTCGCCGCCGGCTGGGTGCTCACCCTCGCTGCCGGTGGCGTGGAGCGCAGCTTCAGTCGGGCCGAGCTCGAGGCCCTGCCGCAGACCGAGGTGGAGCTGCCGATCGCCTGCGTCGAGGGCTGGAGCCAACTGGCGGTCTGGCGCGGGGTTCGCCTGTCGGAACTGGCCGACCTGGTCGGGGCCGACACCGGCGCATCCTTTCGTCTGATCAGTCTCGAGGAGCGCGGCAGTTTCAAGAAGACCGAAATGGGACCGGAATACGTGCGGGATCCGCTGACCCTGGTGGCACTCGAGCTGAACGGCGAGACGCTCGACCTGCAGCACGGTTACCCGGCGCGCATGATCGCCCCGGGACGGCCCGGAGTGCTGCAAACCAAATGGCTGAGCCGGATCGAGGCGATCACCGCATGAACACCGCAGGTATGACAACAGCACGCGCGACCACCGCGCTCCCCCACGCCGGCGACCGACGGATGCGCGCAGCCCGCACCACGCTGATCCTGATCGGCACGTCCGGGCTCCTCTTCGGCCTCTACGTTCTATTCGACACAGTGCGGATCACCCGACTGCCCGGGGTGGCGCTTTGGATCGGCGCGGCGATCGTACTGCACGACGCCGTGCTGGCGCCCCTGGTCTTCTTCTGCGGCCTTCTGCTGCGCCGCGCGGGGCGCCGCGTCACGGGCACGATCGTGCTGGTCGTGCAGGCCGCCATCGTGGTCGGCTCGATCATGACGCTGATCGTGGTGCCCGCGATCGTCGCCCGGTCGCTCACCTCGAACAATCCGAGCATCCTTCCGCTCGACTACGGGCGGAACCTCGCTCTGTTCTGGGTGGCCGTCGCCCTGGTCGCGACGGTTTGGTCGGTCGTGCTCTACGCGCGCAGCAGGCGCGCGAACCAGCGGCCGTCCAGCCGCCAGTCCTGAGTCACGACCAGGCCGGCCGCTCCGGCACGGTCGCGGAGGCCGTCAATGCCGATTTCCGCCCAGGGGAACACGGCGCTGCGGCTCCCGGTTGAATCCTCGATGGTGCCGAGGTAGCTGTCGTCCCGGGCCGGGTCGTGGCTGAGTTCGACCAGGAGCACGCCGTCCGGCGCCAGCAGTTCGGTGCAGCGCGTGAGCAGAGCGGATGCGTCGCCACCGATTCCGATGTTGCCGTCGACGAGTAGGGCGGCCGCCCAGGCACCCTCCAGTGGCAGAGGGTCGAAGACGCTGCCCTGCAGCACGTCGAGGCCGGCGTCGGCGGCCATGCGCACGGCTGTCGCCGACACGTCGAGGCCGAGCGCGGTCATCCCCAGCCCCATGGCCGCCCGCACCATGCGGCCGGGACCGCAGCCGATGTCGAGCACCGGGCCGGTGATACCGTCGAGCAGGCACAGGTCGGTGTCGTCGGCGTCGGCGCTCCACCGGCCGGCGTCGATGGTGGCGTGCTCGCCGGAGGACGCCCGGCGCAGGTAGAGCACGTTGTCGGCGTTGCGCAGCGCGGCGGCATAGGGCTCCGCGCCGCCGGCACCGAAGGTGGTGGGTTCGGCCCACTCGCCCTCGAGTTGTGCGGCCAGCAGCGTCATCGGAGATTGTCCGTCGGGCTCGGCGGCATCAGGGCGGCCAGGGCCGCGGCGAATCTGCCGGTGGGCGCGATCCCCGCCACCCGGTGGGCGTCGTCGATGGTGTCCACGTCGGTGAGGGTAGGCAGCAAATTCACGCGCAGCCCGGCATCCGTCAGCCGTTTCAGCTGCACGGCGCCAGTGTCGTCCCGGGACATCGGTACGCCGCGGATCAGATCGCCGGTCGGGTCGTTCAGGGCGAGTGCCCAGAAGCCGCCGTCGTTCGCGAAGCCGAACCAGGCATCCACGTCGTCGGTCCAGTCGGTGAAGACAGGTTCGAGCAGGGCAGAGGTGATCTGCGGAGTGTCCATGCCGACCAGCAGCATGGGACCCTCGCAGGCGTCGAACACGGCCGCGAGCCGCAAGTCGAGGGTGCCCTCCACCTGCGGCAGGATCTCGTAGCCGGCGGCTGCGTTCGGCGCAACCACGCCGTCGAAGGCCAGGATGCGGCGGGTCGCGGGCAGGGCGGCGACCGCGGCGAGGGTGTCGTCGAGGCTGGCCGCCGCCAGCTCGGCGGCCTGCTCGAGGCTCAGCGGCGGGTGCAGCCGGGTCTTCACCCGACCGGGTAGGCATTCCTTGGCGATCACGACGATGGTCGTCATCGGCGCGTCTCCCGGAGGAGGGCGGACATGTCGTTGACCGCGGTCAGGGTGCCGCGCACGGTCCCGGTCACCTTGCTGCGGCCGACCCGGGGCGAATACGTCGTGTCGACCTCAAGGATGCGCCAGTTCGCCGACGCCGCTTTCAGGAACATCTCCAGCGGATACCCGCTGCGGCGATCCTGGAGATTGAGGTTCAGCACGGATTCGCGGCGCGCGGCGCGCATGGGGCCGAGGTCATGGATGTTCACCCCTGTTATTCGGCGCAGACGCCAGGACAGACTGGAATTGGCGAGGCGCGCGTGCAGCGGCCAGGATTTAGCGGTCGCGGGCCGGCGGCGGCCGAGCACCAGATCGGCGGATCCGGCCCGCACGGGGTCCACCAAAAGCGGCAGTTCGGCCGGGTCCATCGACGCGTCGGCATCGCAGAAGGCGACGATCGGCGCGGTGGCCGCCAGGAGGCCCGCGTGAGCGGCGGCGCCGAAGCCGCGGCGGGCCTCGTGCACCACCAGGGCGCCTGCCGTGGCGGCGATCTCGGCCGATCCGTCGGTCGAGCCGTTGTCGACGACGATGGCCCGATACCCCTCCGGGAGGCGCGACAGCACCCAGGACAGGGCGCCGGCTTCGTTCAGGCATGGCAGCACGAGGTCCACCTGGATCACAGTCATGGGTCGACACTAAGGGGGCCGGCCCCACCGAAACGGCCAAAGAGATTACGGAGTGAGGAAGAAACGGTGTCGCCTGCTCCCGCCCGGCACACCCGGTGCCCGCCGCTCTATCCTGAACTCGTGCCACTTTCCCTGCCCCCGGGCGATTTGCGCCCGCTACCGCCCCTCGAGCGCCGCATCCTCGTCGTCGACGACGACCCGACCGTGTCCGAGATCGTCTGCCGGTACCTGCGGGCGTCCGGGTTCGTGGTCGACGAGGCCGCGGACGGGCTGGACGGGCTCACGAAAGCCGAACAGCTGCGGCCGGACCTGGTCGTGCTCGACCGGATGCTGCCACTCCTGGACGGAATCGAGGTGTGCCGGCGCATCCGCGGGGACTGGGAGATCCCGGTGATCATGTTGACCGCCCTCAACCAGGAGGAGGACCGCATCGACGGCCTCGAGGCCGGCGCCGACGACTACCTGACCAAACCGTTCTCCCCGCGCGAGCTCGTGCTGCGGGTGCAGTCGGTGCTACGCCGGAGCACGGCGCCCGCCGTGCCGGCCGGGCTGGTCTCGGCCGGCGACTTCGCCCTGGACGCGCAGGCGCACGAGGTGCGGCTGCGCGGCGAGCCGCTGGTGCTCACCGCGCGGGAATTCGACCTGCTGGCCTACCTGATCGGGCGTCCGCACACCGTGCTCAGCCGGGAGGACCTGCTTCGTTCGGTCTGGGGCTGGGAGTTCGGCGACCTGTCCACGGTGACGGTGCACGTACGCCGGCTGCGGGAGAAGATCGAGGCTGACCCGGCGCAGCCCCGGCTGCTGAACACGGTCTGGGGGGTCGGTTACCGGTTCGACCCGGTCCCGCTGGCTCTCACGGGGCGGCAATCATGACACCGGAGGTGCTGCTCACCGTCTCCGTATTCACGCTGGCCTGCGCGGTGGTCGTCGGCGGCGCCGGCCTGCTCACCCTGCGCCTGCTCTCCCGCGCCTCCCTCGTACTGCAGCTGATGGTGATCGCCCTCGCCACGGTGGTGTCGGTCGTCGGCGGGATGGCGGCGGTCGCCTCGCAGATGTACGTCTCCCGGCACGACCTCTCGGTCTTCTACTCCGTGGCCAGTGTCGCCGGCCTGGTGTCGCTGGCCATGGCCGCGGTGCTCGGCCGTCAGCTCGCCCGGGACAGCCGCTCCCTGCGCTCGGCCGCGGCCAGCATCGGGCGCGGCGAACGGGTCGCGGCGACCGACCGGCACAGCAACAACGAGTTCACGACGCTGGCCGGGGAGCTGGCTGCGACCGGGGAACGCCTCGCCGAATCCCGCGTCCGCGAGAATCAGATCGAGGAGTCACGGCGCGAGCTGATCGCCTGGATCTCCCATGACCTGCGCACGCCGCTCGCGGGCATCCGTGCCATGGCCGAAGCCCTCGAAGACGGCATGGTCGAGGACCCGGAACGGTACTACACGCAGATGCGCGGGCAGGTGGACCGGCTCACGGGTATGGTCGACGACCTGTTCGAGCTGTCGAAGATCCACTCCGGCACCCTGCGCCTGAGGCTGCAGCCGGTCTCGCTCTACGACCTGATCAGCGACACCGTCGCCGGACTCTGGCCGATCGCCCAGGGCAAGTCGATCGACCTGCGATTCGCCGGAGAGACGGGGCTGACCATTCTCGCGGACCCGCGCGAACTGTCCCGGGTGGTCGGCAACCTCGTCATGAACGCCATCCAGCATTCGCCGGCCGGCAGCTCGATCGTGGTCTCGGTCACGGCCAGCATCGGATCGGGTGCCGGTGCCACCGACCACGCCGAGATCTCGGTGACGGATGCCGCTGGCGGCATCCCCGAGCAGGACCTCAGCCGGGTCTTCGAAGCCGGCTGGCGGGCGAGCGGTCCGCGCACCCCGGCGGCCGAACCGTTGGGCACCGGCGGCGCTGGCCTCGGCCTGGCCATCGTGCAGGGGATCGTGCGGGCGCACCACGGCGAAGTGCGGGTGCGGAACGTGCCCGGCGGGTGCCGGTTCGAGGTGCTGTTGCCGCGGCATCCGATCGCTACGGGCTGATCCGCGCCGGACGCCCCGAACGAATTCGACGGAGATTTTGCCCATAAACCCTGTTTTCGGCCTCAAACCGACTCTTTTCGGCAAAATCTCCGTCGAATTGGTTCATACCGGGGCTACCGGGTGACGGCGGCGCGCAGGGGCGCGTTCGCGAAAGCGCGCATGCCCTCCTCGAATGAAATGCTGGGTGCCCAGTCCAGTTCGCGGCGGAGTCGCCCCAAGGAGGCCGTGATGTGGCGCACATCGCCGAGCCGGAATTGCCCGGTGACGACGGGGGTCGGTCCGTCGGTGGCCACGCTGAGGGCCGCGGCCATCTCGCCGATGGTGTGCACGACGCCGCTGCCCACGTTGAAGGGGCGGAAAGTGGACGGCTCGATGCCGGCGGTCCAGTCGAGCGCGGCGAGGTTGGCCGAAGCGACGTCGGCGACGTGCACGAAATCGCGACGCTGGCCGCCGTCTTCGTAGACCCGTGGGGCCTCGCCGCGTTCCAGCGCCGAGCGGAACAGCGACGCGACACCCGCGTAGGGCGTGTTCTGCGGCATCCCCGGCCCGTAGACGTTGTGGTAGCGGAGCGCCGCGGCCCGGCCGCCGGTGGCGCGCGCCCACGCCGACGCGAGGTATTCCTGTCCCAGCTTGGTGCTCGCGTAGACGTTGCGCGGGTCGAGCGGGTCGTCCTCGGAGATGAGCTGCGGCTCGAGGGCCTCACCGGTGGCCTCATCGACGGGGTCGAACACGCCTCGCAGCAGATCGGCCTCGCGGCGCGGTCCCGGACGCGTGAAACCCTCCGGGCCGCGGTAGCTTCCCTCCCCGTAGACCACCATTGAGGAGGCCAGCACGAACCGGTTGATCCCGGCCTCGGTCATCGCCGCGAGCAGAACGGCCGTGCCGACCTCGTTGCTGTGCACATAGTCGGGGGCGTCGGCGAAGTCCACGCCGAGGCCGACCTTCGCGGCCTGGTGACAGACGGCATCCGTGTCGCGGAGAGCGAGCGCGACGACGGATGCGTCGGTCACGTCGCCGACGAGCACGTCAACACCGTCCGGAAGCACCGGGAGTCCACCGTGCACGTCACTGCGAAGGGAGTCGAGCACCCGTACCTGCCAGCCGCGGGCGAGCGCGTCCCGGACGATCGCGCCGCCGATGAAACCGGCACCACCCGTGACGAGCAGGCGCCGGGTCACGCGTCGGCTCCGGCCGGCGCGGCTGGGGCTGGGGCTGGGGCAGGTGCAGGTGCAGGTGCAGGTCGACGATCGAGCACCACGCCGACCTGCCCGGGGGCGATCAGCTCGCGCGGGGCGAAATTCTCGGGCAGGGCACGCAGGATACCGTCGATCGCGGCCAGGATCCGCGGCTGGGCGGCCCGGAGACGCGTGAAGACCAGGCTGGCGGAAACGGTATCCGGGTCGGCCTCGGCCCGAGGTGTGTCGATCTGAGCGGTGTCGGTCTGAACGGTGGGCACCGGGGCCAGGCCTGCGTCGGCATCGGTGACGAAGGAGAGATTGACCGTGCCCATGTTGAGTTCGGCGGCCAGGACGACCTCCGGGTACTGCGTCATGTTGACGGTGTGCGCTCCCGCGGCGCGGAACCAGAGCGATTCCGCCCGGGTGGAGAACCGCGGGCCCTGAATCACGACGCAGGTGCCGGTGGGTGCGAAGTTCTCCTCCAGCGCCGCGAGCGCGCCGATCGCGAGGCGGCGCAACTCCGGATCGAACGGGTCGGCTGCGGCCAGGTGCGCGACCGTGCCCTGGTCGTAGAAGGTGTCGGCACGGCCCGAGGTGCGGTCGATGAACTGGTCGGTCACCACCAGCATCCCCGGCGGGTATGCGGGGCTGACGCCGCCGACGGCCGAGGAAGAGATGATGGCCTTCACGCCCAGCGACGCGAGCGCCCAGATGTTGGCCCGATAGTTGATCAGGTGCGGCGCCACCGAATGGTCGCCGCCGTGCCGGGTCAGGAAGGCGACCCGCCGGCCGGCCCGCAGTCCGATGGTGATCGACGCCGAGGGAGGGCCATAGGGCGTGATGATGTCGACGGATGTCTCGGTGCCGGCGTCGAAGAGCCGGTACAGTCCAGACCCGCCGATGACGGCGACGCTCACGGCAACGCCCTCGTCGGTGGTGCTGGTGGTGGTGCTGGTGGTCTCGATCACGGGATCTCCAGAGGTTGGAAGACGGTTAGCGGGGGTAGACCCGGATCGGGGCCGCCAGTGGCCCGGCCTGGCTCAGTGGGAATGCCGCGAGCAGCCCGTCGCCCGCGTAGGCCACCGAAGCCACGCTCGAGGTGCCGCCGGACACGAGGTAGCGCTGCGACTGCTCCAACGGCATCGTGGCCGAGCCGCCGGCCGGCACCGTCACTGTGCTGGATGCGCCATTGTCGGGGGTGGCCGTGTAGGTGGCGTCGACGGTGCCCGTGTTGACCAGGTTGAGTTGCGGGGACGGGCCGTCGGCGACGGCCACCAGGAACTCGTCGGCGAGGGCGTCGGACGATGCGAACCAGGCGAAGTCGCGGCCTGCGGAACCCGCCGCGGAACTCTGCGCCGCGGCCACAATCGGCTCGCTGGCGGTCAGTTCCAGCGAGTAAGTTCCGGGAACGAGCCCGGTCAGGGGCACCTCGGTGGCAACCCCCGGCTGGATGTCGACCTGGACCGAGGCCCCGGCCGCCTGGCCGGTCGCACCGGTCACACCGACCTGAACCGTCGCTGCCTCCGTTCCGGGCACAAGCACCCGCACCGAGGTGACGTCGTCACTGAGGCCGCCGACCTCGTCGGGGGCATCCGATCCGGCCGCGTTGGAGACGATCACGCCGGCGATGGCCACGGCCTCGGCAGGGCCGTTGGAGGGACCGAGGAGGTCGACGCCGCCGGGTTCCAGCCCGCGCACGATGCTCTGCTGCAGCGTGGCCGCCACCTGGCCGCCCTTGGATTGCACGTGCAGCACGGGTGAGCGGAGGTTGGGGGCCAGTCCGGCGAGGGAAACGACCCGCTGGGTGCCCGGCTGCACGAGGATTCCGGTGGAGCCGGGGGCATCCACCTGCCCGGTCTCGCCGAACACGGCCAGGTCGACGGTGGCCACGACCGTGGTGGGGTTGCTGAGCAGCACGAGGCTGGTGCGGCCGATGTCGGTGGAACCGCCGACGAGCCAGCTATCACCGGCCGCCTCCCCGCAGCCTGCGACGGCCAGGCCACCGAGTGATTCGCCGCCCGCGATCTGGGACTGGCTGCCCGTGACCAGCGGTGCCGCCCCCGACCCGGGTGGGGTCGGAACGCGCAGCAACTGCGGTGCGCCGAACGATTCGGTGTTCGCGTTGTCCGGGGCCGCGATGGCTGTAACCTCCGGTTCGATCCACCCCGGCTCGCCCGACGCCGCATGGGCGCCGAAGACGGCTGCAGCGCTTCCGACGGAACTGGTGGCCTGTGCCTGGCTGGAATCCTCGGCCAGCACGAGGAGAGGCCCCGGGCAGACTCGTTGCTGCTCGCTCGGATTCGGCGACACGATGATGGACGACGGCCCCTTCTCAACCGTGGGCCAGGTGACGAGGGTTGCCGCGCCGACGGATGCGACGACGACGCCGAGACCGACCAATCCGGCCACCGCCCGCGCCCCGAACAGGACGATTCCGCGTTTACTGGGCATGGTCGTGTTCCTCCGAACGGGCGCCGATTTCCGTGTCAGGTCCGGAATCGGGTCCGGTACCGGGTCCGGTACCGGAATCGACGTCCGGTGACGTTCCTGGGACGGCTTCAGTCGACGTGACCGGTGCGGCTGTGGCGGGGGCGCCCGCCGCCGCGGGCGTGACGGCGCGCTCGGCGGAGGGCCGGAAGCCGGGCGCGGGCTTCCTGCGGGCCGCCGCCTTGGCGATGCGCTTGTTTTCCCTGGTGCGGGCCTTCGCCGTGTTGCGGATGGCGTCCCGGCTGGCCTGGCGCACCGCCTCCGGCCCCGCGCCGGTGGGGATGGACAAAAGCACGGTGGCGCCGACCACGAGCACGGCGATGACGAGGAACACCAGACCGAGGGTGCCGCCGGCGTTGGCCGGGATGGCGCCGTTGGCCGCGGTGGGGACCGGGGCATCCGTCACCTCGTGCTGCCAGAGCCGGCCGAAGACCGTGTCTCCCACCGGCGCCAGGGCGGCGTTGCCGTCGAGGGCGGTCGTGGTGCGGCCGGCGGTCTCTTCCGCCGCGGGGGTGACCGGCGCCGTGTTTCCGGGACCGGTCGGTGCGACGGCGGCCGGTCGAAGCAGCACAAAACGGATGCCGAAGTCGGCCAGGCCGGCCGCGGCATCGAGCCCGCTGCGGGAGGCGAGGTTTCCGGCCAAAGTGGCCAGCTCCTCCTCCCGCGGGCTGAGAGTCACGTCGGTGCTGCTGAGGGTGGACTGGGTGTTCAGGGTGGCGCCGGGACCGCGCACGATGGTCGCGAGGATGCCGCCGTCGGGTTGCGGCACGATCTGCAGGGTGCCGACCCGGGCATCCGTCTGCGCCTCGGCGCTGACGAACGCGGGTTGGGTGCGGTCGATGCCCTCGGCCACGACACTGGTGCCGAGGGGCAGGGCCGCGACCAGCGGCGCCACCACGATCACGAGCAGGGCGACCACGGTGACCGCCGGTGCGATGGCGAAACGGCGCATGCCGCGCAGGGCCAAGACGACCGCGCCGACCAGTCCGAGCCAGTACAGGCTGAGCCCGGCGCCGGCCCAGATACCGACCGACTGGCCGCCGACCGAGGAGAGGGAGAGCTGGCTGGCGGCGACGGCCGTGCCCGCGCCGAGCAGGGCGGTCAGCAGCGCGAAGCTCGCGCCGCGGGCCCCAGGCAGGAAGAGGGCAAGGGCGCCGAGTGCGGCCAGCGGGACCAGGAGCACCGGCACGAGCACGGACGCGTCGACACCGGGCAGCCCGAGCGTCTCGAGCAGCGGGGTCCACCCGCCGAGCTCACCGGACGGGAAGCCGAGCAACAGCTGCCACACCGAGACGTCGGTGGCGGGCAGAGGCAGGCCCGGGTCCGCCAGCAGGGCCAGCCAGTTGCCGCGCAGTCCCTGATTCCAGATCAGAGGTGCCGCGAGGGCGAGCGCCGCCAGAGGGATGCCGATGAACCGCATACCGCTGCGCCCACTAAGCAGCATGGCGATCAGCCAGACCACCAGGAGCGCGGGCGCGAGCGACGGCGCCGCAGCCACGATGGCGGCGAACAGCAGGGCCGCGGAGCCGGACGCCGACCACGAGCGGGCGGCCATGAACCCGGCGAAGAACAGCCACGGCAGCAGCAGGTGCACGAGGATCGCAGCCGGACGCCCGGCAGCGAGGGCGCTGAGGAAGGTGGGCGACAGCATCCAGAGCACGGCGGCGATGGCGCGAATGGACGCGCGCTCGGAGAGGCGGGTCGCGGCAAGCCAGGCGCCGAGGGCGGCCAGCGGCAGGGCGAGGAAGTGGAGCAGGACGAGCGAGAAGGACGGCGCCCAGAAGGTGAGCGAGCCCAGCACCGCTAACACCGTGGCGAATGGGTCGGCGCCGCCGACAAAGCCCAGGCCGATGTCACGCCAGCCGTAGCCGATGCTCCCCCAGAGTTCGGCGGGGGTGTCCGCCAGTGGCAGCAGCCCGCCGCCGATGAGGGTGCGGGCGCCGATCAGCGGGCCCAGGACGATGAGGCCGGCCACCAGGGCGGCCAACACGGTCCACGCGCCGCCGCCGGAGATGAAGCGGATTTCGGGCACCTCGCCGTTCACACTGGTGAGGCTGGCCTCACGGCGGAGCGCCTGGCGGCGACGCACCTCGACGGTGGGCACACGCAGCGAGGCGATCGATGCCCAGCCCAGGGCGCGGGTGGCGCCGAAGCGGCGCCGGGCAGCACTTACCCGCAGACCGCTGAAAGCCGCGGCAAACGCGGCAGAGTACTCACCCAGAATCGCCCCGGGTTCCTTCTGCAGCAGCTGCCCGAACGAGCGCAGCACCGCGAGGGGAACCAGGGCCAGCCAGTGCAGAGGGATCATCCAGCGCGGGGAGTAGACAAGCCGGCGATGCAGCTGCGCGGCGCGCATGGCACGGAGGCGCTTGCGGCGCGCGCGGCCGCGGGAGGAGCCGCTGGTGCCGGCAACGCCGTCTCCGGCTGAGGCCACCTGAGCCGCGGCGACGCCGGAGACACGGTAGCCGGCCATCCGCACGCGCACACAGAAATCGAGGGAGTCGTCCGCGGACGGCAGGGCCGGGTCGAAGCCGCCGAGCTGCTGCCAGACAAGGTGGCGCACCAGCATGCCGCCGGCGCTCACACCGAGCACGTCCCCCATGCCGTCGTGCTGGCCCTGGTCGAGTTCGCTCTCCACCAGGGTGACGGTCGCACCGCCGGGCGTCAGGGACTGCCCGAATTCGTGAATGTAGTCGCCGGCGTCCCAGTCCATGACCTTGGGACCGGCCACGGCAACGGATGGCGCAATCTCCAGTTCGCCGAGCAGGGCCGCCAGCGCGCCGGGTTCCGGAGCACTGTCCTGGGCGAGGAGCCACAGCATTTCGCTGTCGGACTCGGCGGGGGCGATGACCCTCTCGGCCGTGGCGATGGCCTCGCCGAAGCTGAGTCCGGCATCCGCTGAGATGAAGTGAGTCGGTGCGTAGGCAGCCAGAAGCGCCGCCGTCGTGTCGGTCGATCCGCAGTCGACCGTGATCACAACGTCGGGTTGACGTGTCTGGCGACTCAGCGCCTCGAGAGTGCGTTCGAGGTGCTTGGCGCCGTTACGGGCAACGAGGATGGCGGTGACTCTGGCATGCATATGGAGATCAGCCTAGGTCGGATCGGGCCCGATGAGGAGCAATGGGAGGGGCGAGCCTGAAAAACACTGTCTCGCCTCCGGTGTCGCAGCCGGCGTCGGGTCCGGATCCGCATGCCGTGGGTCGTTTTACGGCCCGTCTGAGGCCTAGCTGGCCCGCTTGCGCAGTTTGCGCCGTTCCCGCTCGGACAGGCCGCCCCAGATTCCGAACCGCTCGTCGTTGGCGAGCGCGTATTGGAGGCACTGGGTTTTCACCTCGCACGAGGAGCAGATCTTCTTGGCATCGCGGGTCGACCCACCCTTTTCGGGGAAGAACGCCTCCGGATCGGTCTGCGCGCAGAGCGAGTCCGATTGCCACGACAGAAGATCGCCGTCGCCCGCTTCCTTGCGAACACCGGGAACACCCAGACGGACCGGGTCAATGAACCAGTCCTCCGGTACCCCGGCACGAGACTCTGATAGCGCCATATCGTCATCCACCCCACTGCAAAATGTGCCCAAAATTACGCGTCAGGACTAATTACAGCCGTGTAATTCCTCGCCGTCAAGTCGCTGATACTAAACCCTCGATATTTGCTGGAGGGTTTCGACTCGCCCAAGAGCGAAAATCGGTGGGATTTGATTGGTCACAACGCTGAGACGGATGCCGCCTGCCGCGATTCCCAGGCGCTCTGCACCATTTGCTCCAGGCTGTGGCGCATGGCCCAGTCCAGATCGCGCGCCGCGAGTTCGCCGGAGGCGACGATCCGGTCGGGGTCCCCCGCACGGCGCGGACCGATCACGGGCGTGAAGTCGATGCCGGTGACGGCCGCCACGGTGGACATGATCTGCCCCACCGACACTCCGTCGCCGCTGCCGAGGTTGTAGACGGGAAGCACCGGCTCGCCGGCGTCCAGGTGGCGGGCCGCAGCCACGTGCGAGAGGGCCAGGTCTGCCACGTGGATGTAGTCCCGCACGCACGTTCCGTCGGCGGTGGCGTAGTCGTCGCCGTTGATGCTCGGGATGCGGCCCTCCATCAGCGCGTCGAAGACGAGGGGGAAGAGGTTGTGCGGGCTGGTATCGCGCAGGTCGAGCGCTCCGGACCCGACCACGTTGAAGTAGCGCAGCGCCGTGTAGCGCAGCCCGGCAGCGACGGCCTGGTCGCGCAGCAACCATTCGCCGATCAGTTTGGACTCACCGTAGGGAGATTCGGGATTCTTCGGGGTGTCCTCGGTGACCAGGTCGGTGTGCGGGGTGCCGTAGACGGCCGCGCTCGAGGAGAACACCATCCGTTCGACCTCGCACGCCTGCATGACCGACAGCAGGGTGGCCATGGCCGTGACATTCTGCTCGTAGGTGTGCAGCGGGCGCTGCACCGAGACCCCGGCATACTTGTAGCCCGCGACGTGCACGACGCCGGTCACGGTGTGCTCGGCGAAGGTGCGCATCAGCAGCTCTCGGTCGAGGAGGGTGCCGCGCACAAACGGCACGTCGGCAGGCACGAATTCAGCGTGCCCGCTGGAGAGGTCATCGACGACGACCACCTCGATGCCCTCCTTCAGGAACGCACGAACGATGTGGGAACCGATGTATCCGGCACCTCCGGTGACAAGCCACGCCATCTGAACCTCGCAAGATCTGACGGCAATCGAGCACTGCCGCTCTGCAAGCCTAGCCTCGGTGGCGGAGGCTGCTGCTGGTCGATCAGCGCGGCAGCTCGTCGGGGCGGGTCGCCCGGGTGCCCGGCGCGGCTCGCCGCTGCCCGGCGCGAGTTCCCGGACGAATTCGACGGAGATTTTGCCTCACCACCCCCATAACTGGAGTTTTCAAGCCTAAATTCGCAAAATCTCCGTCGAATTCGTTCGGCCCGCAGGGTGGCGGACGCGGGGGCGGGCAGGGTCGGGCAACGGATGGGGCCGTGATTGCGACGCGCGCGGGTGCGCCAGGCGGCTCGACCGCGAGCTGGGCGGGTGCGCGCCGCGGCGCAGGGGCGACAACTGATGCGGGGGCCGGGAACCGACCCGGGCCCTAGCCGAGACGGCGGCGAGCCCGCATCATCCGCTCGTGGAACGGCGGAAACGCAGCCGACGGCTCGCGGAGGTAGTCGTACTCCAGCGCCGTGACCATCGCCCGCACACACAACCCCCACTGTTTGCGAAGGAGCGCGTAGCTGAACCTCAGGGTGCGCCCGTTCTGGCTTGCAACAAGCAGATCACGTTCCCGGTCGACCTCGAAGGCGATCGGATCGTCATGCCAGTCCTTCCCATCGATCTCGACGAAGGTCGACGGCCCGATCTGGCCATCGAGATGCCCGACCCCGCTGACGAACGGTTGCGGAACGAAGGGGATGTCCGCGGCCAGGGCCTTGAGCCGGAATTCCGTTTCCCCACCCGCGGCGGCGCGTCCGTCGACCTCGTCGCGCCAGGACTGAACCCGCAGCGGCGCGCGGGCGAAGATCCAGCCCAGGTCGTCGAGAATAATCCCGACGCCGTTTTCCTGGGCGCTGTGCAACGCGGCATCCAGACACACGATTGCGGTGACCCGGTCGTGGTTGTTCAGAATGTGCACCAGGGCCTCGTGCACGCTGGTACGCCACACGCAGTCGCCCCGTCCGCCGATCGCGTCGTCGCTCCACGTCACGCGACACCGCACACCGTCGAGCACATCCAGCCGTGCGCGCATGTCCGTCGGGCGCCGCAACCCGCGCGCGGCGCTGGGGACGCTGACGTGGAGCCTGCCGGTCGTTGGGGTCCAGATCCCGTAGGACTTCAGGCAGCTCAATCCGGCCAGCCGGCCTCCGATCCGGAACGCCTCGACGGCCGACGGCGGCGCCGACGGAACCGAGTACCAGCCCTTGCGCACTCGCACGACCGTTCCCCGGTTGACCTCGCCGCGGAGGTGCCCATCGCTCCAGCCTCGGGCGCGGAGTGCGGCGCGCTTGACGAAGAGTCCGTGGTCGAGGATGTCCCTGGTTAGTGAGCGCATGGCCCGCAGCCTTGCAGCGGAGTCGAACACGCGCCGCGGCATCCGTCACCTTGGGGATAACGCGCCGCCCCCACCGGGTGGGGGGGCACCGTTTCCCGCCCGGACGCTCCCGATCAGACCGCCCCAGCACCTCCGCGCTGCTGCGCGGGAGGGCGACCGCGAACGAATTCGACGGAGATTTTGCTCCTAACAGCGCACAAACCTGCAAATAGCGGGTTCGAGCGCAAAATCTCCGTCGAATTGGTGGGGAGCCAGGGCTAGGGGGTCGTGGCCAGAAAAACCTCGCCGACGCCGGCAAACGTGAGCGTGCCTTCATCGGGCGTGATGTAGACGGACTCGCCGCGCTTGAGGGCGACGGATGCCCCCGCGCCGGCCACCAGAAATCCCCCGGCCGTGCAGATGGCGATCGCGGGCCCCGTCAGCGTGAACTGCCGCATCGGC
The DNA here is from genome assembly GCF_004402345.1 of Cryobacterium sp. TMT2-15-1. NCBI lineage: Bacteria > Bacillati > Actinomycetota > Actinomycetes > Micrococcales > Microbacteriaceae > Cryobacterium > Cryobacterium sp. TMT2-15-1. The sequence continues at coordinate 23,512 of NZ_SOGD01000028.1, forward strand.
ACTCCCGTGCGAGAACCCGCACCCGCACCCGCATCAGCACCCTTACCCCCGGGAGAAGCCGCAGCCGCGCGAGAACCCGCACCCGCATCCGCGGCTTCCGCCGCGATGTGCACGAGCACGAAGTCGTCGACGTCGGGTCGGTACTCCGAGACGCCCGGAGACGACAGCACGGGCGGAAGGTACGGCACGGGCAGCGGTGTGAAATCGAGCACCTCGAGCAGTTCGTCGACGTCAATGTGCTTGGGGCTCAGCCCGCCGCGCAGCACGTTGTCCGAGGCGGCCATCAGCTCCACACCGAGGCCGGACAGGTAGGCGTGGATGTTCCCGGCAGGCAGGTAGAGCACCTCGCCTCGGCGCAGCGACACCCGGTTCGTCAGCAGCGAGATCACGATGCCGGGATCCCCCGGGTAGGCGCGGGCCAGGTCCCGCACGGTGGCGAGTTCGGGCGGGTAGTCGAGTATCGCGCCGCTCTCGGCCAAGTCGGCCGCGCTGACGGCGAGGGCAACCACCCGCTCGACCAGCCAGGCCACCTCGCCGGAATCGCCGCCGCGGCCGTCGCGCAACAGCCAGTCGACGCAGTCGCGCAGGGCGTCGTCGCCGAGCAGGTGCCGCTCGAGCGCATCGAGCGCGCCGGGCTGCGGGTCGTCCGAGGCCACATCGAGGGCGCGCAGCTCGCCCAGGATGCCGCGGATCTCGGCCGGCTCGCGGAACCCGCAGAGGGCCTCGAAGGTGTCGCTCAGGGCGAAGATCACCTCGGGCTTATGGAACGGGTCGCGGTAGTTGCGGTCCGCCGCATCCTGCGGAATACCGGCCGCGTTCTCCAGGCCGAAGCCGATCCGTGCCCGATCCGCGGTCGGGTGCGCCTGCAGCGAGAGCGGCCCCGCGGCGGCGAGGATCTTCAGGAGATACGGCAACCGCGGAGCAGCGGGCGCGGCGAGCGCGGCGCCGAGGGCCTCCTCCGGGGCTGCGTGGATCCAGTCCAAAAGGGTGTGGTGGCCGCCGACCTGCTCGGGGTCAATGATGACGCTCGGCGATCCCGGGTGTGCGCCCAGCCAGAGTTCGGCCTCGGCTGTGCCCGACGGATCGTAACCGAGCAGACCCGCGATGGCGGTGGTCGAACCCCAGGCATAGTGCCGCGGCGAATTGGTGATGCCCACAAACATGGCGCTCTCCTGCACTCTTCGGTTTAGACCAAACTACCAACCGCCTGCGGCGTGCCGGTTCCGCGACCGTAGGCTGCGAACATCCGCCGACCGCCGCACGCCGGCCGTCGCCACCCCCTGCAATGGAGCACCTGATGACCTTCGAGCTACTGTCCAGCGACTTCTACGGCTACGAGAATCTGCTGACCGATCAAGAGAAGACCGCGCTCGCCAATCTGCGCGCCTACCTCGAGTCGGACGTTCGGCCCATCGTGAACGGATGCTGGGAGCGCGCCGAGTTCCCGGCCGAGGTCATCCGGCCGCTGGCGGCGCTCGGGGCCTACTCCTTCGGCTGGCCCGAGACCCGGCCCTTCCCGAACTCCGCGGTGTTCCGCGGCTTCGTGGCCCTGGAGACGGCGCGCGTGGACGCATCCGTCGCCACGTTCGTCGGGGTGCAGAACGGCCTCGCCTGCGGAACCATCTCGGCGACCGGCTCGCCGGAGCAACGCGACGAGTGGCTGCCGCGCCTGGCGAGCGGGGAGCTCGTGGGGGCATTCGGGCTGACCGAGCCGCTCTCCGGCTCGGACGCGGCGCAGGGACTGCGCACGACGGCCACCCGCACCGGCAACACGTGGCTTCTGAACGGCGCCAAACGCTGGATCGGCAACGCCACCTTCTCCGACATCACCATCATCTGGGCGAAAGACACCGCCGACGGCATGGTCAAGGGTTTCATCGTGACCACCGACACCCCCGGCTACAGTGCCACCCGGATCGAGGGCAAGATCAGCCTGCGCTCGGTGCAGAACGCCGACATCGTGCTCGAGAACGTGGTCGTGCCCGAAAAGAACCGGCTGCAGAACGCGAACTCGTTCAAGGACACCGCGAAGGTTCTGCGCCTGACCCGCGCCGAGGTGGCCTGGGCGGCCGTGGGAACGTCGATCGGCGCCTACGAGGCGGCCGTCGCGTACGCGAAGGAGCGCACGCAGTTCGGCAAGGAGATCGGCGGCCATCAGCTGGTGCAGGACCTGCTGGTGAAGTCGCTCGGCAACATCACTGCCAGCCTGGGCATGGTCGTGCGGGTGTCGCAGATGCTCGACGAGGGCAGCCAGCGCGACGAGCACGCCGCCCTGGCAAAGCTCTTCACCACCGCCCGGATGCGCGAAACGGTCGCCTGGTGCCGCGAACTATTCGGCGGCAACGGCATCGTGCTCTCGTACGATGTGGCGCGCTTCTTCTCCGACGCCGAGGCCGTCTACTCCTATGAGGGCACCCGGGAGATGAACACCCTGATCGTGGGGCGCAGCATCACCGGCCAGGCGGCCTTCGTCTAGGCGAGCCAGGGGCCGCGCCCGCCCTAGCCCCGAGTCCCGAACCGCGAGCCCCGAGCCGCGAGCCCCGAACGAATTCGACGGAGATTTTGGCCAAACCAGTCCCCAGCGGTATTTGTCAACCTGTGTGAGACAGGTTGAGGATGGTTTTTTGGTGCGGGTCGTTGATGCAGACGCGGCGGGGCAGGGTGGGTGGTTTGGGGCGGTG
>NZ_SOGD01000041.1:0-97342 GCF_004402345.1 Cryobacterium sp. TMT2-15-1
AACTGCCGCGTCGATCTGGCCGAGCCCGGCCCGGATCGCCTCGGCCGCGTCAACCGAGAGCGTGCCGGCGGTGACGGCCCGGGCGATCGGCGCCTGCCAGGGCACCTTCGCGGCGAACGCCGCGACGTCGACAGCATCGGCGTCGGCGTCGGCGTCGGCGTCGGGCGTCGAGAGCGTCGAGAGCGCCTCTTCGACCAGCTTGTCGGCCGCCTCGGTGTCGGCCATCATCGTGCCGACCGCGACCAGCTTGTACGCGTCACCTTTGGATGAGCCGGTCCAGTTCTGGATCAGGGCCTCGGGCGAGAGGAACCCCTGCTGCGCGGCCAGCCCCGAGTGGCCGAGTTCCGGGCGGGACCGGCGGGCGATGGTTGCGGCCATCAACGCGGCATAGGTGTCGAGCAGGCGGCGCGCGCGGGCGATCCGCTTCTGGCCGGCCAAAGCCTCGGCGTCGGGAAGAGCCGCGAGGTCGGCGCTCGAGGAGCCCAGCAGGGCGACGGCGTCGGCCGCCTGCCTGAGGTCATCCGCGAGGTTCGTCATGTTATGAGGATACTTTAAGGAGCACACGTAGGCGAGTGTCACTCACCTTTTGTGGATAGCAGTTTCGTATCTTTGTTCAGCAGCACGGCTGTTTGGCCGCGCGGCGCCACCGAGTCAGCGCTGAGCCGGCGGCCTGCCCGGCAGCAACGTTCGGTGCCGTGGCGCAGGTTGGGGACGACGGCGGATCCTCTCACGTGCGCCCGCTTTACCGAACGCGTGCCGGGAGGTGCGGTGTGGCACGGGAACCCTGATGACTGACTCGCCGGTTCTCGACGGGCTTGACCGCCGACGGGGCCGCGACTTCGAGGCGCAGACAGGCCCAGGACTGACGCGGGTCGCCCCGCCGACAGGTCCGCTACCGGCAGGTCTGTGACTTTTGGATGGATCCGTCCGAGTTCTAGCAGACCCAGAAGGGTGCCGTCTCTGTAGGTATCTCGCTGAATCTCCATGGTCTCCTCCGCGCCGTACCGGGCATGCTACTTCGCTGCACTGTTTCTCCGGGCTCGTTGACAGCGGCCCACGCAGGGACCTAGTATGGAATCGTTTCCATGGAAACGATTCCACGACTACATCGGTACCCGCACGAACACGAAGAGGTGAACATGGTTGCCATCACGATCAAGGATGTCGCCGCCCTGGCCGGCGTGTCCGTGGCCACGGCCTCCCGGGTTCTCTCCGGCAGTCCGGCCACGTCGCCCGAGGCCCGCGCCGGCGTAGCGGCGGCGGCTGCCCAGCTCGACTACCGGCCCAACGCCCAGGCGCGCGCCCTGCGCAGCACCCACACCGAGTCCATCGGCCTGCTGGTGTCGGATGTGCGCAACCCCTTCTTCGCCGACCTCGCCCACACGGTCGAACAGGCCGCCCTGGCTGCCGGCTATGTCACGCTGCTCGGCAACGCGAACGAGCGCAAAGAACAGCAGGACCGGTACCTGGACACCCTGATCTCCAGGCGAGTGGACGGCATCGTCGTGGCACCGCTCGGGGACGGCAGCGGCAGCATCCGTTCGCTGATCGAACGCAAGATCCCGACCGTCTTCGTGGACCGCACCGTGAACGGCCTCGATGTGCCGAGCGTGACCACGGACAGCGAAACCGGCATCCGCCAGGCTGTGGCACACCTGGCCGCGGCCGGCCACACCCGCATCGGCTACATCTCGGGCCCGCAGGCCATTTCGACCGGCCGGGACCGGTTCGCCGCCTTCACCCGCGCGGTGGCCGAGTTCGGCCTGAGCCAGGACCCCGAGCTGGTCTACTTCGGCGACTTCCAGGCCGCCAGTGGCTCGGCCGGCGTGCACGCGCTGCTCGAACTGCGCCAGCCGCCCACCGCCCTGCTCGCCGCCGACAGCCCGATGGCCGTGGGCGCGATCGCCATTCTTCACAAGCGCGGGCTGCGCATCGGCCGGGACGTGGCCCTGATCGCGTTCGACGACATCGAGTGGTTCGCCCTGCTCGACCCGGCGCTCAGCGTCATCTCGCACAGTGTCGAGGACATGGGCCGGATCGCCGTGAAGATGCTGCTCGAGGTCATTGGCGGAGGCACCCCCGAATCGGTGGTGCTGCCCAGCGAGCTGATCATCCGGGCGTCGTCCTCGGCGCCCATCTCAGGCATGCCCGATTCACCCGCAGCCGTTTCACCCGCATCCGGGCCGAGCCCGAGGAAGAACTGACATGAGTCAACAACCACTGGTCACCCTGCAGAACGTGGGCAAGACCTTCGGACCGGTGACGGTCATCAAAGACGTCACCGTCAGCGTCTACGCCGGCAAGGTGCAGGTACTGCTGGGCGAGAACGGCGCCGGCAAGTCCACCCTGATCAAGATGATGGCGGGGGTGTACCAGCCGGACGCCGGTCACATCGTGGTGGACGGGCAGACAGTCACCCTGCCCACCACCCGCGCGGCCGAGGAACTCGGCATCGCCACGATCCACCAGGAACTGAACCTCGTTCCCACCATGAGCATCGCCGAGAACGTGATGCTGGGGCGGATGCCCACCAAGCACGGCCTGGTCGACCGCAGCGCCCTGCGCAACCGCGCGCGTGCCGCCCTCGCCCTGATCGGCCTCGACGTCGACGTGGACACCCTGGTCGGCGACCTCGGCATCGCCCGGCAGCAGCTGGTCGAGATCGCCAAGGCGCTGAGCATCAACGCCCGCATCCTGATCCTGGACGAGCCCACCGCGGCGCTGACCCGCCACGAGACCGAGAGCCTGTTCGCCGTGATGGCCGACCTGCGCCGCCGTGGGGTGGGCATGCTGTTCATCAGCCACCACCTCGACGAGATCGCCGAGGTCGGCGATACCGTCACCGTGCTGCGCGACGGCGAGTTCATCGCCGAGGTGCCGGCCTCCACCCCCGAAGACGACCTCGTGAAGCTGATGGTCGGCCGCAACATCGAAGACCAGTTCCCGCGGGTGACCGGCGACGTCAGCCAGGCACCCGAGATCCTGACGGTCGAGAACCTCACCTCGACCGGCTCGTTCAGCGATATCAGCTTCACCGTGAAGGCCGGCGAGGTGCTCGGCATCGCCGGCCTGGTCGGCGCCGGACGCACCGAACTGATCCGGGCGATCGCCGGCGCCGACCGATACACCTCCGGCACGGTCGCCGTGCGCGGCCGGCAGCTGCCGAACGGCAGTATCCCGGCGGCAATCGCCGCGGGCATCGGGCACGTGCCCGAAGACCGCAAGGGGCAGGGGCTGGTGCTCGACGCATCCGTCAACGACAACCTCGGCTACGCCACGCTCGCCGCCACCGCGAAGCTCGGCCTGGTCGACTTCGCCGGCCAGCGCAGCCGGGCCGGCGACGTGGCGAGGAAACTTCGCATCCGGATGCACACCATCGACCAGCCGATCGGCGCACTCTCCGGAGGCAACCAGCAGAAGGCCGTGTTCGGCCGCTGGATCATCGCCGCCTCCACGGTGCTGCTGCTCGACGAGCCCACCCGCGGCGTCGATGTGGGGGCCAAGGTCGAGATCTACGAACTGATGAACGCGATCACGGCGGCCGGGGGAGCGATTCTGATGGTCTCCAGCGAGCTGCCGGAGATCCTCGGCATGAGCGACCGCATCCTCGTGATGCGCGACGGCCGGATCGCCGGCGAGCTCAGCGCCGCCGAGGCCACCCAAGACGCAGTCATGACACTCGCCGCCCGCGATGTCGACGAGAATCACGAACAGAGATAGGGAACCACGCCATGTCCACCACAACCGTGCCGGCGAAGCACCGCAGCTTCGACTACAAGAAATTCCTCGCCAACAACGGCGCCCTCGTCGGCCTCGTCGTTCTCTGCCTCGCCCTGTTCATCGCTACTCCCGACTTCCTGACCGCGCAGAACCTGCTCAACATCGGCATCCAGGTATCCACGGTTGCCGTGCTGGCCTTCGGGATGACCTTCGTCATCGTGGCCGGCGGGATCGACCTCTCGGTGGGTGCCGTGGCGGCCCTGTCGGCCATGTCGTCGGGCTGGATGTTCGCCAGCGCCGGCCTCCCCGGCTGGATCGCCCTCCTGGGTGGTCTGTTCGTCGGAGCCCTGGCCGGCACCATCAACGGTTTGGCCAACGCCTACGGCAAACTGCCCTCCTTCATCGCCACGCTCGCCATGCTCAGCGTGGCCCGCGGATTGACCCTGGTCATCTCCGACGGCCGCCCGATCAAGATGCCGGCCGAGGTCTCCTTCCTCGGCGGCAACCTGGGTCCGGTGCCGATGCCGATCATCATCCTCGTGCTCGCCGCCCTGGTCGCTTCCTTCCTGCTCAACCGCACCGTGATCGGCCGCTCGATGTACGCGGTCGGCGGCAACGCCGAAGCCGCCCGGCTGTCGGGACTGCCGGTCAAGCGCATCCTGGTCACCGTCTTCGCCCTGGCCGGACTTTTCGCCGCCCTCGCCGGGCTGTTGCTCGCCGGGCGCCTCGACTCCGCGCAGCCGCAGGCCGCGGCCGGCTACGAACTCGACGCCATCGCGGCCGTCGTGATCGGCGGCGCCTCGCTCGCCGGCGGCCTCGGCAAAATCTCGGGCACCTTCGTCGGCGCCCTCGTGCTCGTCGTCATCCGCAACGGCCTGAACCTGCTCAACGTGACGTCGTTCTGGCAGCAAGTCGTGATCGGCCTCGTGATCGCCCTCGCCGTGGGCGTGGACGTGCTGCGCCGGAAGACCCGCAGCAGCTGACCAGGCCGGCGGCCGACATCCGTCACCCCCTCTACCTTTCTCCTCACCCATCAATAACCACAAAGGAATACACAATGAAGTCCTCCTCATTTCGCAAAATCGCGGCACTGACCGCCACCGCCGCCCTGATTCTGGCGGGCACCACGGCCTGCGGCCGCGGCGGCGGGGACGAGGCGTCTGGCACGAAGATCGTGATGGCCCTCTCCACTCTGAACAACCCGTTCTTCGTGGAACTGCGGGACGGCGCGCAGGCTGCCGCCGATGAGGCCGGCGTGCAGCTGAACATCGTCGACGCCCAGAACGACTCGGCCACGCAGGCCAATCAGCTCGCCACCGCCGCCTCCGGCAGCACCAAGGCCGTCATCGTGAACCCGGTCGACTCCGACGCCGCCGCCTCCGCCGTGAACGACCTCCTCAGCGCCGACATCCCGGTCATCGGGGTCGACCGCACGGTCAACGGCGCCGACCTAAATTCACTCGTCGCCAGCGACAACGTGGCCGGTGGCCGCCAGGCTGCCGACGCCCTCGCCAAGGCCATGGGCGAAACGGGCAGCGTCATCCATCTGCAGGGTGTCTCCGGCACCTCGGCCAGCCGTGACCGCGGCCAGGGCTTCGAAGAGGGCATCAAGGCCTACCCGAACATCACCGTGGTCGCCAAGCAGACCGCCAACTTCGACCGCGCCGCCGCGCTCGACGTGACCACCAACCTGCTGCAGGCCAACCCCGGCGCGACCGGCCTCTTCGCGGAGAACGATGAAATGGCGCTCGGCGCCATCCAGGCGCTCGGGTCGCGGGCCGGCACCGAGGTCGCGGTCGTCGGCTTCGACGGCACAGCCGACGGACTCGCCGCCATCGAGGCCGGCACCCTCGTTGCCACTATTGCTCAGCAGCCGGCCGAACTCGGCAAGCTCGCCGTTGAATTGGCCATCAAGGCCATCGCCGGCGACACGATCGAGAAGACCGTTCCGGTCGAGGTCGTCTCCGTCACGAAGACGAATGTCGGCGACTTCACCAAGTGAGCTACTCCACCAGCACGGTCGTCGTCGTCGGGTCGATCAACGTCGACCAGCTGATCACCATCGAACGTCACCCACTGCCCGGTGAGACCCTCATCGGAACGTCGATGGAGTTCCTCCCCGGAGGGAAAGGCGCCAACCAGGCCGTCGCGGCAGCCCAACTGGGTGCCGCGGTGAGCCTGGTCGGCCTGGTCGGCCGGGATCCGCAGGCCGAGGTCGCGACTGCGATCCTGACCCGCTCCGGAGTGAACTTGTCGAATGTGCGCGCGGTGGACGGCCCGACCGGCCTGGCACTCGTCACGGTCGCCGCCGACGGCGAAAACACCATCGTGATCATCCCCGGCGCCAACGCACTGCTGGGCGCGGAGGCCGTCGAGGCCAGCGCGACCGTCATCGCGGAGGCCGCCGTGGTGGTGCTCCAGGGTGAGATTCCCGCGGCGGGCATCATGGCGGCAATGCGGCTGGCCACCGGCCGGGTGGTGCTGAACCTGGCGCCCGTGATCGAACTGGATGCCGCGAGCATCCGTCGGGCCGACCCGCTGGTCGTCAACGAGCACGAGGCTGCCCTCGTGCTCGCGCAGCTCGCCCCGAAAATGGTCATCCCCACCGAGGACGCCGAGCTCGTCGCCCGGCTCCTCGACTGGGGCGTTCCCTCGGTCGTGCTCACCCGCGGTGCGAAGGGCGCGATCTGCGCCGACCGGGACGGCACCCACAGTCTGGCGTCGCCACGGGTCGTTGCCGTGGACAGCTCGGGCGCCGGCGACGCATTCGTCGGCGCCCTCAGCGCGCAGCTCGCGGCCGGGTCGAGCCTGTCCGAGTCCGTGCGGCGGGCCGTGCGCGTGGGTGCCTTCGCGGTGCAGTCGCGCGGCACGCAGACGTCGTATCCGTCCCTGGCCGACGAGCTGCCGCTGGTGCGCGCATGAAGCGCCGCGGCATCCTGAACGCCGACCTCTCCGGCGCCCTGGCCCGCCTCGGGCACACGGATATCGTTCTCCTCGCGGACTGCGGCATGCCGATCCCGGCCGGCGTTCCCGTGATCGACCTGGCGCTCGTGCATGGTGTGCCGCGCTTCGAGCAGGTGCTCGATGCCCTGCTCGAGGAGATGGTGTTCCAGAGCTGCGTGGTCGCGGAGGAGGCGAAAACCGCCCCTGCCGGGGTCTGGCTGGCCGACCGGTTCGACGCGATCGAGTACATCAGCCACGCCGAGTTGAAGGACCTGTCGGCCTCGGCGAAGCTCTTCATCCGTTCGGGGGAGGCGACGCCGTTCGCGAACGCGGCGCTGGTCTGCGGCGTCTCGTTCTAGACGCCTCGTTCCGCGGCGCCTCGTTCCGCGGCGCCTCGTTCCTGAACGAATTCGACGGAGATTTTGGTCAGATCGGCCGTGAGCCCACGAAAAGGCCGTTCTGAACGAAAATCTCCGTCGAATTGGTTCACACTGAACCCGGTCAAGCTACGGGTGACGGATGCCCCGGCCGGCCAGCACGGCCCGGTAGCCCTCGCGGTAGGTCGGATAGCTGAACGTGAAACCCGTGCCCAGCAGCAGTTGGTTGCGAAGGCGTTTGTCGCCTCCGCGCTGGCTGTCCCGCGGGACGGGCCGAGTGGGCGCGGCCGTCGTTGCGCCGGGAGCGCCGGGTGCCTCGGGCATAGGGGCCGGCAGTCCAAGCTCCTCGGCAAGGAACGCCAGCACCTCACCGCCGCGCACCGGTGCGCTGTCGACGCCGAGATAGAGGGGCGCCGGTGCTTCCTCCCGCAGCATCAGGTGCACGATCGCGGCCGCGGCATCATCCCGGTGGATGCGGTTCGTGTGGCGGGCCGAGGCCGACGCGGTGGTGCGGCCGCTCCGCACCTGGGTGATCAGGCGCTCCCGGCCGGGGCCGTAGATGCCCGACAGGCGGAAGACGACGGCCGCGGGGATGCGGGCGTGCAGCATCTGTTCGGCCTCGAGCAGAATGGCGTCGGTGCCCGGCCTCGGGTTGGCGGGCGTCTGCTCGTCGACCCAGCTCTCGTCGGACACGTCGTAGACGGCGGTCGACGACACCAGCAGCACGCGGCGGGGCGTGACGCCGGCCTCGTCGAGCGCGTCGAGGAGGTTCTGCAGACCGTCGACGTAGGCCGCCCGGTAGACCGCGGGGCTGGGGTCGCCCGCGGCGATCGCCACGATCACGATCTCGGTGTCGGCCGGCACGACCGGCTGGTGCGCGCTGAGGTCGACGGACTGGCCCTCAATGCTGGCGGGGAGAACGGCCGCGTTGCGGCGCAACCCCACCACCCGGTGCCCGAGCGCCGCGAAACGCAGGCCCACCTCCGTGCCGAGGTCCCCGCATCCTGCAATGAGTACCGTCATCTCGCTCCTCTTGTCTGCTTCCAACGCTAGCGGCACTCTCTGAACGCTGACAGTCGGCGCAGTAGGCTCGGTGGGTGAGCGAATCATTCCGCAGCATGCTGCGTTCCCTGCCGGATTTCCCCGTCGATCTACCGATTTTCGACCCGGCGTCGGCTCCACTCGACCCGGCTGTACTGTTCCGGTCCTGGCTTGATGAGGCCCTCGCGGCTGGGGTTTCCCAGCCGCACGCCTTCAGCCTGGCGACCGTCGGCGCCGAGGGCATGCCGTCGTCGCGCATGCTCATCCTCAAGAATCTCGACGCCGAGGGCTGGCACTTCGCCACCTCGCGGGCGTCGCGCAAGGGCCGGGAGCTGACGGAGCATCCGTTGGCCGCGATGAATTTCTTCTGGTCGGCGCTGGGCCGCCAGGTGCGCGTGGTCGGCCCGGTCACCGAGTTGTCGACGGATGCCTCGGCGGCCGACTGGTCCGAACGGCCCGGCGCCGACGGATCAGAGAACCCCACCTGGCAGCTGTATGCCCTGCGCCCGGTCGAGGTCGAATTCTGGCAGGCCGACCCCAGCCGCCGGCACGTGCGCCACCGCTACCTGATTCCCGCCGAGGGCTGAGCGCGCTGGGGCTGAGAGCGACTACTTCCAGCGGCGGGCGGCCAGGCAAGGAACTGCATATCGCCGACCAGTGACGCGTAGGTGCCCGGCACCGGGTATCCGAGCAGCTCGGCCAGGTAGCCGAACCGATGCGCCGCACTACCAGGCCGAGAGGACCGAAGACCCGGCGGCTCTGGAACAAGCGCCGATTCCGAGGGATGGTCGCCGGCACCTCCGTGAACGGCGCAGCGTCTGCCGGGGCGGATCGAAGCCGGGAGATCACTGGCGCCGGGTCTTCCGATGCAGCAGCGTGTCCGCGTCGACCGTGATCAGATAGGGCGTGGTCACGTGGGTCCGTGCTGAGATCAGCGCGTTCGACTTGCCGGGGACAGGTTGCCGCGCGACCAGCAGGTCCACAGCAGGAGATACCAGGTCGGGTAGCTAGAAGTCCTCGTAGGTGAAGGCCTCCTCGGCGAGAAGCTGCGTCCACGGTTCCGGTCGTTGGGAGCGGACTCGTTGCAGGGTGACGGTCGAGTTCGGGGTGATCAGAAGCGTAGTCAAGAACCCGGCGGAATTGATCACATTGATGAATCCGCCACCGCGCTGTACCGCGTCGGCCACGGAGGTTTTCCATGCTGCCAGGTCATCGTCGGTGTCGACAACGTAACGGTCGCCATTCACGGTCAGACGGTACTCGTTCATGGAAATAGACCCTGTCTCTCAGCGGACCCTGAAGCGCCACGTGGTGGTTCAGCAGAGATCGGACGATGCCCTAAGAATTGGCGTCGGAACGTAATATATAGCGATCAGTTTGGATTTCAAACTATTTTATGTTGGAAGATGATGCACGTCGTCGATAGGGTGGAGGCGGAAATGTGCCGCAGTTCCAGTTGAGTACTTTTCGTTGATGTCGGGAGGAAACCATGTTCAAGGAAAATGGCTCCGTCCAGGTTCTCGAGGGTGTTGCTGCTGCGGTGGTCGTTCTGCTTCGGGCGCTGGACAAGACGCGTGCCGGGATGGCGGCTAAGGATGGCTTCACGGGTTCTGAGATACGGGTTCTTTTTCGAATTTCGGAAGCGGGCCGGGTGACACCGAAGATTTTGGCCGGTTCCACAGATCTCTCGATGGGTGCGGTCACCGCGATCTCTGACCGGTTGGTCGCCCGGGATGTCGTACGCCGAGTTGCCAACCCGGATGACCGGCGGAGCCTGTTCCTGGAGCTGACTGCGACGGGCGAGACGTTGATGGATAGCATCTACGGTGATTTTCGTGCACGGATCGCCGAAGCTCAGAGAAAAATGTCGAGTCCTGAACAGGAACTTCTCGAGGCGCAGCTGCTGAATATCGCTGCGGCGCTTGGCTACGACCTGGAAGAAGGACTAGCTGGAACTCAAATATCGGTTGTGAAGGCTTCTTGAGCCTCCTGCTCCGGACGTGGCGGAGTACGTTCGGAAGATGACTTGGCCACGTCTGACAAGGAGCAGCAGAGAGAATCGCAGGAGGGATTGCCATGCGTGATCAATTTGCAGTTGCCGAAAAGGCATTGTCCGCTTTGGCAGGTAGCGAGTCCCGCCTGTTCGAACCGTTCCTCGGGGCACTGCCAGTGGATGGGGTGTCAATCTCGACGTTCGGTGACTTTCTCCCTGATGAGACAATCTCGGCGAGCGACGCCCAATCGTTTCGGCTGGACGAGCTGCAATTCGATCTGGGTGAGGGTCCGTGTTGGGATGCTCTAGAAACCGGGGCGCCGGTTTTCGAGCCGAACATTCGCGAACGGCCGAACCGGGTTTGGCCGGCGTTCTCGGAGGCAATCATCGCCGATGATCTGGGCGCGCTTTTCGCTTTTCCTTTGTCGCTGGGGCCGTTGCGCATCGGGGCGATCGACCTGTACACGAGTCGGCCCAGTCATCTCAGTGATCTGAATATCCAGCGCACTGCAGCCCTCGCGACCGTCGTCAGCCGTCTCGTTCTCGCTCGAGCCATCCGGCTGTCCCAGAGCGACATTCAGGGTGAAACTGACACGCGCAAACAATTCTCCCGACGTGAGGTGCATCAGGCCACAGGCATGGTGCTGGCCCAACTGGGGATCTCTGCCCTGGATGCCCGTCTGATCATCCAGGGCCATGCCTTCGCCGTCGGCCGATCTGTGCAGGAGATAGCGGAGGAGATCATCGACCGGCAATTGACTTTTGCGGTGAATGAAAACCAGATCGAAGGGTCTCATGATTGATGAAACGAGAGAAGACCGCCTGATCGAAACGTTCGCGACCCTCGCTGACACCCTGGTTGCCGGTTATGACGTGGTGGAGCTCCTCCAGACACTGGTGGAGAGTTGCGCCGGGCTCTTCGATATTGCGGCGGCAGGTATTCTCCTGGCCGACGAAAACGGAGAGCTCGAAGTTGTCGCTTCCACCAGCGAAGCCAGCAGGCTTGTCGAGGTGATGCAACTGAGCGCTCGGGCGGGCCCGTGTGTCGAGTGTTTCATTACCGGGTCGGTCGTGTCCCTGCCGGACGTGGAGGACAGCCCGCCCGCGTGGCGGCGGTTTCGGGACAGCGCCAGGGAGCAGGGTTTCGCTGCGGTCCATGCGATTCCGTTGCGGCTGCGTGAGACGACCATCGGCGCCCTCAACCTGTTGTCCACTGTTCCCGGCGCCCTGCGTCAACAGGATGTTCGCGCGGCCCAGGCGTTGGCTGCTGTGGCCACGATCGGGATTCTGCAGGAACGCACGCTCCGAGAAAGCAACTCGGTGCGGGAGCAATTGACGATTGCGTTGAACTCCCGAGTCCTCATCGAGCAGGCCAAAGGCGTGATCTCGCATTCCCGCGGAGTCTCGATGGAGGACGCATTCGCGTTGCTGCGGAATCACGCTCGCGGTAACCACTTGTTGTTGTCCCAGGTTGCACAGGGGCTGGTCGACCAGACCCTTGTCATCTAGCCGGGAGACCCCCCCCCGCGCCTCTCGGAGCGACTGAATCCGCCAGGAGCGCGAAATTGCCTGTCTGATTTCTGTGACGAACACCCTCCGAAATACGACTACATGTTAAGAGATCCTCGTTGTGGACAGATTCTGTCTCGGCGGGACACGCTCCGATCGCGTCCGCTTCATCGATTCTCCTGTGACGCGGTTGAGCGCAGTCGTCCTGACTCTCTGAGTTTCATACCTGTATCAGTAGAGGAGATATCGACATGGCAACATACGACTCATCCGGTTCAAACATGAAGCGAAACATCGACGACCACGGCTCCGACGCCGCGGTATCCGCGGGCGATGGGGCGACCAACCGCCACGAGGTCGCCGGCCGTGACAAGGCTGTCGGCCGCGACGAGGCCCGCTTCGGCGGGATCAAGTGGGGATCGGCCTTCTTCGGCTGGCTCACCGCCACCGGGACCGCGGTGATCCTCACCGCCCTGTTCGCTGCGGTTGGAGCCGCAGTCGGCTTGGGCGGGGCCGATTCCACGGATCAAGCTGCCGGAACTGCTGCCGAGAACGCCGGCACCATCGCACTGGTCGGAGCGATTGTGCTCGCGGTTGTGGTACTCGTGTCCTATTTCTGCGGCGGCTACGTCGCCGGTCGGATGGCCCGCTTCAACGGAATCAAGCAGGGAATCGCGGTCTGGGTCTGGGCGATCGTGATCGCTGCCGTCGCCGGGATCCTCGGGGTCATTGCCGGCGGTGAACTCAACATTCTGGGGAACCTGAACAGCTTGCCCAGCATCCCGCTCAATCCGGAAGGCCTCACGGCAGGCAGCATCGTCACCGCGATCGTCATCGTCCTGATCAGCCTCGTCGGCGCAATCGTCGGCGGACTCGCCGGAATGCGGTTCCACCGCCGCGTCGACCGCGAAGCACTCGGCCGCTGACTCCGAGCACCTAACACCCGTCCGCCAACCTGCACGGGGCGGCTGGGCGGGCGCAGGTCTGCCCAGCCGCTACCGCACTCTCGTACCAAACTTTTTCGAACAGAAATGAGAACGCCATGGCGCGCCTGCTCAAGTACATCCCCGTAATCCTGACCCTGGTCACCAAGTACCTGCGCAGCCCGCAGGGGAAGGCCGCGATGCCGAAAACTGGGAAGTAGCTGAGACAGTCCACAGTGGTCGGCACTGGAGCATGAGATATCGGTCTCGGCAACCGTCACAGATAGCACCTATCCCTGTACGCACCCGTACGGGAAGACGAATCGAACCAAGAGGAGTACTCCGTGACTGGACGCAATACCGTTGTTCGAAGCCTGCATGATGTGGGGTTGGCGCTGTGGGCTGGGGGCGCCTTGATGGGCGCTGTCGGGCTGAATGGGAGCGCTTCGACTGCGAAAGATCCCCGAGAACGCCTGGTTCTGGCGAGTGAGGGGTGGAAGAGGTGGGCGCCGGTGCAGGTCGCAGCTCTCGTAGCCCACGGCGTGGGCGGCGTGGGCCTGATTCTGGGGAACCAGGCGCGACTGGCCGGCCAGCCGGAAGGCCGCATCAACACGATCGTGAAACTCGCCCTCACCGGTGTGGCCGCGGGCACGACGCTGTACTCGGAGATTCTCGGCAAGAAGATGAGCGATCATGCGGGGGAGCCCACCGCCGGAATCACAGAAGCCGGTCCCGGTGTGCCTGCGGAACTCGAATCGGCGCAGCGGCAGCAGCGGGTGTTGCAGTGGGTGACGCCCGCTCTCACGGCGATCCTGATCGTGCTCGCCGCGCAACAGGGTGAGCAGCAGCGACCGATCGCCGGGTGGATGGCGCGATTCGCACCACACTCCCGCTAGCCGACAGGCCGGGCTGCCGGTGATCGAGCGTGTCGAAATCGCCCATTGAGCGGGGACGACACGTCGACCACCGGGGCCTGTCAGCAGGGGACGCGTAGTGTAAATCGAGGCGTTTGGCGGATCGGGCAGCAGGCCCGAGGTCCCGCGAGACTCGTCACCATTTAAGGACGCACCACCATGACCACCACCCGTTCCACGCCCACCATTTCCCTTGACGCCGCGAGCGTCGCCCGTTTCATCGACCACACCCTTCTCAAGCCCGAGGCCACCGCCGGTGACGTGACCGCGCTTATTGCCGAGGCAATCGAGCTCGGCGCCTACTCGGTCTGTGTCTCCCCGTCGATGCTGCCGCTGCGCATCCCCGCCGGCGCCGAGCTCAAGGTCGCGGTCGTCTGTGGTTTCCCCAGCGGAGACCACCACAGCGCCATCAAGGGAGCTGAGGCCGCCCTCGCCATCGAGCAGGGAGCCGACGAGATCGACATGGTCATCGACATCGGTGCTGCCAAGGCCGGCCGGTTCGCCGATGTGCAGGCCGACATCGCGGCTGTGCGGGCCAGTATTCCCGCACCCGGGGTGCTCAAGGTGATCATCGAATCCGCGGCCCTGACCGATGCCGAGATCGTCGCCGCGTGCCAGGCCGCCGTCGACGCGGGTGCCGACTTCGTCAAGACCTCCACCGGTTTCCACCCGGCCGGCGGGGCGACCCTGCACGCGGTGCGCCTGATGAAGCAGACCGTGGGCGATCGGGCCCAGGTGAAGGCGTCGGGCGGGGTGCGCAGCTTCGATGACGCCCTGGCCATGATCGCTGCCGGCGCGACCCGACTCGGCGTCTCCGGCAGTGCCGCACTGCTCGCTGGGGCCACCCCGGTAGGACCGGCCGACGGCTACTGAGTCCGTGATGAGAGGCGCCTGACAGCCGTGAGGGATCACGGATTTGGGTTCGCGGCGGTCGTCCGCGAGGCCTGGCAGCGACTCCACCAATCGGATAGGGGCCACTCACCTACGCCTCGGTCACCTGGCCGTTGTCCACCCGCCAGTGCCGATCCGTGTGCACGTTGGCCAGCATCCGTCGGTCGTGGGTGACCAGCAGCAGCGTGCCCGCATAGGACTCGAGGGCCTGCTCGAGCTGCTCGATGGCGGCCAGGTCGAGGTGGTTGGTGGGCTCGTCGAGCACCAGTAGGTTGTTGCCGTGCGCCTGCAGCAGCGCCAGGCCGGCACGGGTGCGCTCGCCGGGGGAGAGGTCCGCGGCCGGACGGTTGACGTGGTCGGCCTTGAGGCCGAATTTTGCGAGCAGGGTGCGCACCTCGGCCGTGGACAGATCGGGCACGAGTTCCTCGAAGCTGGTGGCGAGGGGTCGGGTGCCATCGAGTTGGGCCCGGGCCTGATCGATTTCGCCAATACTGACGCTGGTACCGAGGCTGGCCGTGCCGGCATCCGGAACCTGATGCCCCAGCAGCGCGCGCAGCAGCGTGGACTTGCCGGCCCCGTTCGGCCCGGTGATGCCGATGCGCTCACCCGCGTTGACCTGCAGCGACACCGGGCCGAGGGTGAAATCGCCCTGGTGGAGCACCGCGTTGCTCAGCGTGGACACCACCGAACTCGAGCGGGGCGCGGACCCGATCGCAAAGTCGAGCTGCCACTCCTTGCGCGGCTCGTCGACCTCCTCGAGGCGCGCGATGCGGCTCTCCAGCTGCCGCACCTTCTGCGCCTGCTTCTCGCTGGACTCGGCGGATGCCTTGCGTCGGATCTTGTCGTTGTCGGGCGCCTTCTTCATGGCGTTCCGCACGCCCTGGCTCGACCATTCGCGCTGGGTGCGGGCCCGGCCCACGAGGTCGGCCTTCCTCTCGGCGAACTCGTCGTAGTGTTCGCGCTTGTGCCGGCGGTAGGTCTCGCGCTCCTCCAGGTAGGAGTCGTAGCCGCCGCCGAAGACCCGGTTCGCGCCCTGGGCGAGGTCGAGTTCGAGCACGCGCGTCACGCAGCGGGCCAGAAACTCGCGGTCGTGGCTGACGAGCACGACGCCGCCGCGGAGGCCGGTGACGAAGGACTCCAGGCGTTCCAGGCCGTCGAGGTCGAGGTCGTTGGTGGGCTCGTCGAGCAGCACGATGTCGAAGCGCGACAGTAGAAGGGCGGCCAGTCCGACCCGCGCGGCCTGCCCGCCGGACAGGGACGTCATCAGGGTGTGCTCGGCGAGCTCGGTGCCGAAAGTGAGGCCGAGGCCGGCGAGCACCACGGGCATCCGTTCATCGAGATCGGCGGCGCCGCTGGCCAGCCAGTGCTCGAGGGCGGCCGAGTACGCGTCGGCTGGGTCGAGGCCGTCGGGTCGCGGGCTCGGTGAGGCATCGCCGAGAGCGGATGCCGTGTCGTCCATCTCGAGGGTCGCCTGGGCGCAGCCGGTGCGCCGGGCGATGTAGCCGGCGACGGTCTCACCGGGCAGGCGCTCGTGCTCCTGCGGCAGCCAGCCGACGAAGGCATCGGCCGGGGCGAGTCTGACGGTGCCGGACTGGGGCTCGGCGAGGCCGGCGAGCAGGCTCAGCAGGGTGGACTTGCCCGATCCGTTCACGCCGATGACGCCCACGACGTCGCCAGGCGCGACGGTGAGGTCGAGCGAGTCGAAGAGGGTGCGGTGTGCATACCCGCCGGCCAGGCCCTTGGCCACGAGTGTTGCGCTCATCCATCTATTTTCTCATTGTTGCAACCGCGTCGGGGCGTCAGCCGAGTGCGCCCACGGTGAGGGTGACAGTGTCCCCAGCCCGCGCGAGGGATCCCGAACGGGGCGTCATTGCGTTGACCTTACCGACCTGTTCCGGGTCGGTCATGATCTCGGCAACCGTGACCACGGAGTAGCCGGTGAGCCTGGCCCGAGCGACGCTTTCACTGAGTCCGATGACATCGGGCAGAAGTTTCAGGGTGGCGTCGCTGGTGTAGACGGTGACCGTCGAATCGGGGCTGGCCGTTGTGCCGCCGGCCGGAGCCGAACGGGCCACCGTGCCCGAGGGCAATTCGGAGGCTGTGGCACCGCCGTCCACGACGGTGAATCCGGCAGACTCGAGGGCGGCCTGCGCCTTCGCGAGCGATTGGCCACGCACGTCCGGTACGGCGACCGGCTCACCGTGAACCGTCTTGGCTGATGCTTCGGTGAAGGCTTCCCCCCCCGTATTTGGCGTTGGCGATCGACATGACGTCAGGCCACATCCGATGCCGGGCGGTCGCGGCCTGCCCGCTCTCGAAGTAGATCCGGCGTTGGTTGTCCGACCCGGTGACGCTGACCACGCCCGCGACGGTCGCGACCCGGGAGCTGGCCCCGCTCATCCAGGTGTCCTTGTTTCCGTCGGTGGTTCCGGTCTTGCCGATCATGGGAACGCGCGGGGAGGTGTTTCGATAGGACTGGTTGGCGGTGCCTTCGGTCATGACCCGGTGCATCGCGTATGTCATCCCCGCGGCCACCGCCGACGAAACCGATTGGGTGCAATCGGACTGGGAAATCGGGATCCCGGCGCCGCCCGGGCCGGTGACGCTGTCGATGCCGACGGGGGTGCAGGTCGTGCCGTCGTTGGCGATTCCGGCGAAGGCGGCGGCCATCGTGAGGGGTGCGATCTCGTTCGTGCCGAGCACGGAGGACGGTCCCTGTGCCAGCGGGCCGAGGGTGGCGCGATGCACCCCGAAGGCTTCGGCGGTTTTACGGATGCCGCACAGGTCGAGTTTCTTCGCCATGCCGATGTAACCGGTGTTGATGGAGCCGATCGTCGACTGGAGGGCGCTGTAGTTGCTGCCGGACTCGTTGTCATCGTTCTTCGGGTTGAAGACGTAGCTCGCGTTGCCGTTGCAGCTGTCCTTGAAGACGCCCCAGTCGGATTTGCGCCGGGAGTCGACCCGCTCGTTGAGCGAGTGCCCCTCCGCCAGCCACTCGCCCAGCGTGAACACCTTGTAGGTTGAGCCCGGCTGGAAGCCGCTGGACCCACCCTGGTCGAAATCGGTGTTGTAGTTGATGGCGGTGTAGTTGGCGCCGGTCGATTGCACGGCCGGATCCTGGCTGTAGTCCTTGTTCTGAGCCATTGCGAGCACCCGCCCGGTGCCGACCTCCACACTGGTGACCACTCCGCCGACGTCCCAGCCGGGATAGGTGGAGGGGACGTTCGCGGCCAGAGTGGCCACGGCCGCGTTTTGCAGGTCGAGGTCGAGGGAGGTGTAGACGCTGTAGCCGCCGCGGCGGAAATTGAGCTGACGGCTGTCCTGGTTCTTCCCGAAGGCCGGGTCGTGCAGAAGCTGTTTGGTGACGTAGGCACAGAAGAAGGCGTTGGAGCCGGCCGTCTTGCAGCCGGTGCTGGGCTGCGTAATGATCGGCTCAATGGGAGTGGCGACGGCCGAGTCGTGCTGTTCCTGGCTGATCTTGCCGTGGGTGAGCATCTCGCCGAGAATGTAGTCTCGGCGGCTCTTGTTGGCGGCATAGCCATTCGCCCCTCCGTTCGTGTCGCTGGCCGGGTGGTCGAGCTGGAACTTGCCGGGGTTGTTCACGATCGCGACCAGGCTCGCCGACTCCGGAAGGGTCAGCGTCGCGGCGGTCGTGGCGTAGTAGTAGTTCGCGGCCGCTTCGATGCCGTACACCGTGCCGCCGAAGCCGGTGATATTGAGGTACTGGCGGAGAATGTCGTTCTTGGTGTACTTCTTCTCCAGGCCGATCGCCATTCGCATTTCCTTGAGCTTGCGATCCGGTGTGGTTTCGGTTGCGGCCAGGTAGCAGACGTCCTGATCGGTCTTGTCCTGGAGGACCTCGCACTTCTGAACGAGCACATTCTTGACGTACTGCTGGGTGATCGACGACCCACCCTGGGTGGCGCTGCCGCTGGCCGTTCTCAGCACGGCACGGACGGTGCCCTGAAGGTCGACTCCGCCATGGTCGTAAAAGCGCGGGTCCTCGCCGGCAACGGCGGCGTCCTTGACGAATTGGCTGATCGCATCCCACTCCACCTCGACCCGGTTCTGGTCGTAAAAGGAGGCCAACAGCACGTTGGTGCCGTCGGTCTGAGTGGCGTAGATGTTGCTCTTCTGCGAGAGCTGGTCAATCGCGAGGTAGCTGGGCAGATTCTCAAAAACGTTTATCGCGTTCGTGGCCGCCACGCTCGACAGGGCCAGCACCGGTGTGACCGCGGCCGCGGCGAGGATGCCGGCGAGGGCGCTGGTTGCGACAAAGCCGAGAAGCCCTCCGAGCACCTTGCCAAACGTGCGGTGGTGGGAAGAGATGGTGGTCGTAGAGAAGATGTGATCGCTCCGGGTCGAACTCGTGGCCGTGCAGTCCAGGGCCAGGGGTAGTGCCGTACGGGGGCAGTCAGATGCCCAGGGTGAGAAGATCCGATGCCGAGGTTTCGCCGGCGGCGTCGGCGAAGAGCTGCAATGCGTCGCGTACGGCCTTCTGTTGCTCCGCAGTCAGGGTCGAGAGGATCGCGGCGATGCCCTGCCGGCGACGCTCCGTGACATCGTCGACGAGTTCTCGGCCGGCCGAGGTGAGCGTGATCAGCACTTCGCGGCGGCTCTCGGGGCTTGGCCCCCGTTCAACCCAGCCTCCGGCAACCATGCGGTCAATCGACCGGCTGAAGGTGGACGGGTTGGCCCCCATCCGCTCCGCCAGGGTGCTCATGCGCGTGGGCCCGGCCGCGCTGAGCACGACCAGCACACGGAACTGCGGCAGCGTCACGACGTCCAGGGCCGCCGTGACAGACCGGGCAACCACGCCGAGCAAGGCGCGAGAGGCGGCGAGGGTGGCGTCGGCCGCAGCCGTAGTAAGCGCATCCATGCCGGGCTCCCTTGTTCGGGACAAGTGATAAAGTTTTTATTGCATAAAAGCAATAGTTGCGATTGCGCACGCTAAGTCTACACAGGAAGGAGCCCTGATGGCCCAGCCCGCCCTGAGCCTGAGGATGCTCGCGAGCCGTTGGCCGCGGCCGATCCGGGCTGCCTTCGATCCCGTGCTGACGGGGACCGGGCGGCTTGTCTTCATGGCGGTCGTGGTCGGTGCCGGTGTCGGTCTGGCGGCCGTCGCCTTTCGCTGGCTGGTGGCTGCGTCGACCGTGATCTTCACGGGGACCGCCGACTACGCCGCGACGCAGGGACATCCTGCCCACCCCTGGCTTCCCTGGCTCGGCGGTGCGTTCGTCATCTTCGCGCCGGTCGTCGGCGGTCTTCTCTACGGCCCCCTGGTGAACAGGTTCGCGCCGGAGGCCCGAGGCCACGGTGTGCCGGAGGTCATGTACGCCGTCACGAAGCGCGGCGGGCGGATTCCGGGCAAGGTGGCGATTGTCAAGTCGCTCGCCTCGGCCATAACCATCGGTTCCGGTGGTTCCGTCGGCCGCGAGGGGCCGATTGTGCAGATCGGCTCCGCACTGGGCTCGACCCTCGGGCGAGCGGTGCGGATGCCGGAATCGCAGCTGCGGACTTTGGTCGCCTGCGGTGCTGCCGGTGCGATCGCCGCAACCTTCAACGCTCCCATAGCCGGCGTCTTCTTCGCCCTCGAGCTCCTGCTGCGCGATTTCGCGGCTCGTTCGTTCGGCATCGTTGTGCTGTCCTCGGTCACCGCCTCCATCGTCGGCCGGTCGATCCTGGGCGATCATCCGTTCCTCACCCTGCCGACGTTCACGATCGTCAATTCCGCGCAATTCGCTCTTTTCGCGGTGCTCGGACTCGCGGCCGGTCTCGTTGCGGTCGGGTTCACCAAAACCCTCTACGCCGTGGAAGACGCCTGCGACTGGGCCTGGCGGGGCAAGTCGGAATGGCTGCGGCCGGTGGCCGGCGGGCTCCTCCTCGGCCTCCTGCTCTTCGCCCTGCCGCAACTGTATGGGGTGGGCTACCCGGTGCTGGAAAAGGGTGTCGAGGGCGGCTATGCCCTCGGGTTCGTGGCGCTGCTCCTCGTCGGAAAGATCGTGGCCACGAGCCTCACCATCGGCATCGGCGGTTCCGGCGGCGTTTTCGCACCGTCGCTGTTCATCGGCGCGATGCTCGGTGCCGGGTTCGGCCAGGTCTCCGGGGCGATGTTCCCCGTGTTCGCGGGTCAGACCGGTACCTTTGCCCTGGTCGGGATGGGTGCGGTCTTCGCAGGCGCTGCGCGAGCACCGATCACCGCCGCCATCATCCTGTTCGAATTGACCGGGGAATACTCGATCATCCTGCCTCTGCTGCTGGCCATCGTGATCGCGACCGGAGTCTCGCGTGTCCTCAGTGAGGACACGATTTACACCCTCAAGCTTCGCCGCCGCGGGGTGAGCGTCGACGGCGGCCCCGGCGGCATCCTGCTGCATTCGACGCTTGTGCGGGAGGTCATGACCGAGGCACCCGACGCGGTGAGCTCCCGGCTCACTCCGGCGGAAGGGGCCCGGATGTTGCTCGGGTCAGGCAGGCGCGCCCTGCCGGTACTTCATCGTGGGGGTGAGTTCATCGGAATCGTGACAGTCGCTGCCGTCTCTGACTCACTGGGCAACGACGACGACAGCGCCACGATCACCCTCGGCGCGTTGATCGAGACGCCCGCGGTGGCCAATCCCGACGACACCCTGGACAAGGTTTTGGATGTGGTGCTGGCCGCCAGCGAGAGCGACGGCCTGCCCGTTGTCGACTCAGACGGGCTGCTCCGGGGGTGGCTCACCCTCGACGCCGTGCTTCGTGCGGTGACCATCGGGCACGGGCCGGGTTCGGGGGTCGTTACGAGCCCGCCCCGTGGCACCCGCTGACCGACGGATGCCGACGGATGCCGACGGCGGGCTCAGACGGGTACCGGTTCCGCCTGCCTCCGGGCCCGAGCGGGCGCGAGTGCGCGGGCTCCGGCCGGAGCCAGAGCTCTAGCCGGCACCGGCACCGGAGTCGCGGCGGGAGCGAGGGTGAGGATGCGTTCCAGGAGAAGTGACGTGGCGTTGCGCCGGAGAGACAGCACCACCCGGGCCTCGTGCGGATTCTGCCCGGCAGGCCCCGCAGTGACAGCCCCCGTGGTGGCAGGCTCCGCGGCCGCCGCCTCCACCTTGGCGAAGTGGGTCTGGCCGTGGCGCGGACCGGCGCTCATGTCCACGCGGACGCGCAGGGTGGGTGCGCGCTCGGCCTCGAGAGCGCCGGTCGCGAAGGCCGCGGCGATGGAGTTGTGCAGGGCGAAGCGCCGCGTGCTGAACTGCGTGCCGCACTGCGTCAGGCAGGTGCCGAGCATGGCGGCCAGTGCCTGCTGGGTCAGCCCCGAGGCCGAGGCGAGTGCCCGCCGGTGGGTCTCGTCGAAGGTGTGCGGCGCCGTCGCATCGAGCGGGACCACGGTCACCGGCCAGCTGGCCGCGAAGACGTCCGCGGCGGCCGTGGGGTCGGCGGCGATGTTGCCCTCGGCGAATTTGCCGACGTTGCCGGGCGCGAAGACGGCGCCGCCCATGAGGGTGACGCGACGCACGAGCCGGGGAAGTTCCGGGTCGAGGCAGAGGGCCTCGGCCAGGTTCGTCAGCGGGCCGATCGCGATGACCTCCAGTTCGCCGGGATACTCGTGCGCCAGCCGGATCAGCAACTCCGTGGCGCTTTCGTCGACTGGGTGCCGCCGCGAGCGGGGCAGCAGCACGTCCCCGATCCCGTTGCGGCCGCGCAGGTGGGCGGTTCCGCGCCGGGAGATCCCGCTGACGGGCTCCCAGACGCCGACCGCGACCGGGATATCGTCACGCCGGGCGGTCGCGAGCAGGCTCAGGGTGTTCGCCGCGGCGACGGCCGGGTTGACGCATCCACTCACCGTGCCGATCCCGACCAGACGGATGCCCGGTGTCGCCAGCAGGAACGCAAGCGCCATCGCATCGTCGATCCCGGTGTCGCAGTCGAGGTAGATCGGGCGGGGGTGGGGAGCCGCCGTGTGAGTCATCGTTGACCATCCGTTCTCATCGTGCTGTTTCAGGGGTTCAGAAGTGGTGCGGGTGTTTCTGCGGCGGGGCGCAGAATCAGGGAGGCCAGGAAGGATGCCAGGGTGAGGCCCGCGGAGATCCACAGGGCCGTCTGGAAGCCGGCGACCGTGCCCGCGGCCACGACCGGGGCGACGATGGCGATGCCGATGCCGATGCCGATGCCGAAGCAGGCGCCGTTCAGGCCGGGCAGGGCCCCGCGGGCCTCGGGCGGCGAGTTGAGCACGGAGATGCCGTTGACCGAACTCTGGAACAGGCCGAGGTAGAAGACGCCCATCACGATGAGCAGGCTGAAAACCAGCCAGCGGTCCATCGCGAACACGGCCAGGCCGACCGTGATCAGGGTGATGACGCCGCTGCTCAGCCGCAGCGCGGTGATCCAACCGATCCGCACGGCGATCCAGCCGGAGAAGATCGCCGCGGTGACGCCGACAAACGCGGTCGGGGTGAGGTAGAGCAGCGCCGACATCGAGGCGGAGAGCCCGTAACCCACCTGATTGTTCTGGCTGAGCAAGACCACGGTGAAGTTGAGCGCGGAGAAGACCCCGGCCAGGGTGAGCACCGTGGACAGCAGGAGCGGCCACACCTGGCGGGAACGCAACGCGTGGATGGGAATGAGCGGCCGTCGGGTGCGCCTCTCAACGAGCACGAAGACGACCGCGCTGACGACCGCCCAGACGAGGTAACCCAGCGTGAGCGGGTCGGCCCAGCCTGACGCCGACGCCTGCGAGATCAGGCTCGTGAGCAGCACCAGAAACAGGGACAGGATGCCGGCACCCCACCAGTCCATTGACCCGTCCTGGGTGCGCGGCTCATCCTGCGGAATGAAGAGTGCGACGCAACTGATTGCGACCAGCCCGAGGCCGAGGGTGATCACGAAGAGGAACCGCCAGCCGATGGTGTCGGTCACGTAGCCGCCGAGGAAGCCGTCGACGCCGAAC
The DNA here is from genome assembly GCF_004402345.1 of Cryobacterium sp. TMT2-15-1. Lineage (NCBI taxonomy): Bacteria > Bacillati > Actinomycetota > Actinomycetes > Micrococcales > Microbacteriaceae > Cryobacterium > Cryobacterium sp. TMT2-15-1. The sequence continues at coordinate 23,241 of NZ_SOGD01000041.1, forward strand.
AGGCCGCCGTTGACTGAGGTGATGATGCCGACCGAGATGCCGAACAGGCGGCTGTTCAGGCGCTCCGAGAGTAGGAGGAAGGAGATCGTGAAGGTGGCGTTGGACGCGCCCTGCAGCACCCGGCCGAGCAGCAGCAGCGGGAGGCTCGGTGCGAGGGCGCAGATGACGGTGCCGATCAGCAGCAGCGTCAGTACGATCACGAGGCTGCGCTTGCGGCCGAGGAAATCGCTCCAGCGGGAAAAGACCATGCCGAAAACGGCGCCGGAAAGAAAAAACACCGACTGCACCCGGGCGACATCCTGCATGCTCTCGCCCAACTGGGCGCCGACGGCTGGCAAGGCGGCGGAGAGGAGGGTGGCATTCAGCTGGAACGTCAGGATCGCCAGGACCAGCGTGCCGATCAACACCCCGGGAGCCAGGGGAGCCCGAGGAGCCCGGGGAGCGCGGGCGCGCCCCAGTACGGGAGCGGCTTCGGAGGAAAGCACGAGCATGACAAGCCTCCTTCATTGGAGCAACGACAAGATCGACACGCTCAGTGTACATGCTTGTTATACAAGTGCGTGAGATCACACGCTAGGCTCGACTCACCGACCAGGGGAGAACGAATGGATCGACGCACGGAGGCGGCCCTGGCAGGTCCGCTCGAGACCAATGGAAGTCTGCCGCTGCGGGTGGCGGTGTACTCGCGCATCACCGAAGCGATCCGCAACGGATCCCTGCCGATCGCCTCCCTGCTCCCATCGGAGTCCGAGCTCGGCACGGCGATGGGCGTCAGCCGCACGGTCGTGCGGGAGGCCCTCATACTTCTCGAGGAGGACCGCTTCGTGCGCTCGCGCCGGGGCATCGGGCGCTTCGTCGCCGACCGGCTGCCTCACCTCGGGCTGCAGAAGATCCGTCCGATCGAGGAGCTTCTCAGCGAGACCGGACCGACCGTGCACGTTCGCCGCACCCAGACTGCGCTGCAGTCTGCGTCGCCCGCGTTCACTGCGGACGCCATCGGCATTCGCACCGACGAGGCCTCATGGTTTCTCGAGAGCGTCATCACCCGGGAGGGTGCACCCATCGCCCTGATCCAGGAGCACGTGCCGGGAGACCGCCTGAGCCGGTTCGGCGAGGCGGCGGTGGCGGCCGTGTCCGAGGCAGGCGTCGACGCGAACGCCCAGGGTGACGCGGGAGCTGCGGGACGCAGTGCGCTCGCCGCGCTGATCGCGGTGCTCGGTTCGATCTTCGGGCCCGGCGAAACCGACATCACGCTCGGTGTTCCCGGTGCCACACGCGGCAAGCTGCTCGGGCTGCCGGCCAGCAGCCCGGTGCTCATCCTCACCCAGACTCTCGACCACGACGGGCGCCCGTTCTATCTCTCGAAGGCCCTGATCAACACCGACTTCGTGCAGCTGACGATCAGCCACGCGGTGCAGTCCTGAGCGGGGCCGCTACCGCAGCGCCGAGATAGTCATCGAGATCGCCTTGAAGTTCGCGATCCGCTGTTCGTAGCGGGCCGCGAGCACGATCAGGATGACGCCGCCCACGCCCAGCTACAGCTACCACGGCACCGCGCCGTAGGCCAGCGAGATCCAGGGCCAGAGCTGCGCGACCGCGTGCAGCAGCAGCACGATCGCGCCGATCACGAACGAAGCCTGCAACTTGCGCACGGCCGGCGTGACGTCGAGGTGCAACTAACCGGTCGCCAGCAGGGCGATGGCCAGAGGAATGCTCACGATCTCCACCGTGGCCGGCGCCGCGTACGCGGACCCGGCGACCACGGCGCCGCCGCCGGCCCCGATTGCCACCCAGGCGACCATCCGGCCCAGTCGGCTGTCGTCGTACCAGAACGCCGCCAGGTGCAGCGCGGAGAAAGTCCAGACGAGCAGGATCACCCGGATGACCGCCAGCGGCTCGTAGCCGAGTGCGACCACCTCGGCCGCGAAAACCCCGATGATGGCCAGGACTAACAGGACGTAACCGAGGTGCAGCGCGGGGGCATCCGTCGCTTCGCCGCGGCCGGGGGCGGTACCCTCATCGGTGCGCCGGGTGACGGTGACGAGACCTGTGCCGACGGCCGCCAGGATCAGCGCCGAGGGCAGCAGCCATGCCTCGAGCCGGGTGTCGGGGCCGTTCGGCGCGAGCTCGAGCAGCGGCTGGATGCGGGATGAGGCCGTGAGCACAACCGTGAGCGCGCCGACGCCGAGGGCCGGCCAGGCGAGGGATGCCCAGCGCGGCCGGACCAGGAGGAGCGCCCCGCTGACGGCGAACGCACCGCCGATGGTCAGGGCCAGCACGGGGCGGAGGAGGTCATTCGTGCCGCCGACCACCGCGCCGGGCAGCAGGGCCAGTCCGGCCGCGATCCAGCGAGCCCGCACGGCGACCGGCACGGTGACGAGCTCGAACGGTTCGGTGGCTTGCGTCCCCACGGCGCTCACCAGGGCGAACCCGGCCAGCCCCGCCGCAATCCAGCCGACGGCCAGGGTCACGGGCGCGCGCAACCGCCACGCGGCCAGCACGTGCACGACCCCGACGGCGAGCACGAGAACGGATGCACGCACCGCGGTCACGGTGGCGTCATCGGTCATATCGGCCCCGGTGAAGGCGGCGATCTCGGCCGTCGTCACGGTCGCCAGCGTCAGCACGAGCAGCGTGATGCTCGCGATGGTGCGCGGACGGAGGGTCGCCGGGTCGGTGCGGGCGCCGATCAGGAACGCCCCCGCCGCCGCGGCAGCGAGCGGGAACAACCAGCATTCGAGCCGTGCATCGGGTGCGCCGGGTGAGCCGAGCACGCGCATCAGCTGCACGATGCTGGTGACCAGGAGCCCGAGGCGAGCGCCAGCGGCACGATAGCCACGAGCAGGCCGGCCAGGGTGAGCAGCGCCGCGACCGGGCTTGCCGCTGCAGCCCGAGGGGTGCGGCCGAACCGGCGGATCAGCACGGCCAGGACCAGCAGCATGCCGGCGACCGGGAGCCGAAGAGCCCGTCCGGGGCGATCGCCGTGACGAGGGCGGTCGCGCCGACCAGCAGCAGCACGAGCCAGGCGAACGGGCTCCCGGCGGCGAGGGTCAGGAGCGTGCCGGGAACCAGAATCAGGCCCGCGCCGGCCTCGAGGGCGAGCCGGTCCGTCCGCCCCTGGGCGTTCGCAGCCGTGTCACGTGCCCCCACCGTGTCGAGTACGAGGCCGAGGGCGCAGACGAGTGATGCCGCGGTCGCGACGGCGATGCCGTCGACGGGCGCGGGGGCATCCGTCGTCTGCCGCACGGACCAGATCAGCGCGAGCAGCGTTGGCGCGGCTGCGCCGAGGGCCACGACACGCTCGATCCGTGCGGTGCCGGAATTGCCGTGCAGCCCAGCCAGATTCCGATGGCGCAAGGGTACTGGTCGGCCGTCCTAACGGGTGCGTGCGCGGTCAACCGGGGGAAAACCCTGCCGCGCCGGACTAGAGCCGGTGCTCCGCCAGCCAATCCACGAGCACCCGATTGAAATCCGCCGGCCGTTCGACGCTCGGCAGGTGGGCGGTGTCGCGGAAGGTGAAGCCGGTGACGTCAGGGAGCGTCGACAGGAGGTACTCATATTCGGCGAGATGCGGGGTGATGTCGAATTCACCAACCGAGACGAACGCGGGTACCTCGATGTCGCTGACCTGGTTGAAAGTGGGCGGCTCAAGCGGAATCGGCGTCGGGGACTCTTCCGCATGCACGGCGTTGACTCGGCCCAGCGCGTAGGCCGTGGCCACGAATTCGGGGTCGAGGTCGGCCTCGGTGCGCAGTGGGCCGAACGCCCAGAGCGCCACCTCGAGTCGCGCCAGACGGTGCCAGTCCTGAGCGTCGAACGCGGCATCCAGTTCGTCGAACCGGGAGTCCTCGAGATCGGTCAGTTCAACTTCGGGGAATCCGCTGGGCCCGGCTCCGACGGTCACCAGGCCGTCCACGCGGACGGGGCTCTCCGTAGCCAGGTCGATGGCGGTCCCGCCTCCGCGAGAGCACCCGATCAGCGTGGCCGACGCCACCCCGAGGTGGTCGAGAACCGCGAGGGCGTCCGCACGCGGCGAGAACTCCACGTTCTCGGTGGTCGTCTGGCCGCATCCGCGGCTATCGAAACGGATGACGAAGTGGCCGGCAGCCAGCGCGTCGATCTGCGGGTCCCACATGCGCAGATTGGCGATGCCGGCGTGCAGCAAGAGGAGTGCCGGTGCCGATACGTGGCCGGCTGTCTCGTAGTAGAGCGACGCGCCCGGAACGGTGAGGTGAGGCATGATTCAGCGTAGGCGTGCGGCGGGCGCCGCGGCAAGGGAATTACCGTGAGCGCACGAATCTGTGACCGCTGAATACCGGCGACCCCAACCCGGGTGACGGGTATGCAGGTGGACAGATTGACATCCATCGGGGCAAGAGTCACATTCGATATATCGACGCCGATCGATTAGTTGGTTGTCTGCCGTTCTGGGCCACGACGTGGCCCCCTGAATTGGACCCACGACCTGGGACCAGTGGATCAACCCCATGGCGATCGCCCCAGAGTCGCGCGACGCCCCCACCAATGCCCCGTTCACTGCGCCGGGACTGAGCGGGCAAGTCCGAGGACTCGTGTGTCCGGGTTGCCCCGCGAACTCCTGCTCGCTTCGCGTGGCCGAAAAATACGAGGAACACCATGAACGCGTACATCACGACCACCTCTCCCCGCGACGGTGATTTCGGCATGCCTATGGCCCATCCGGCAGGATGGGCCATAGGCTCTTTCAACCCAGAGTCGTGCTGAGGGTGTTGTCTATTCCAGGATGCCGCAGGCGGCCGGATCCGTTGCTTCTGCCGGCAGGTTCGGGTCGAGTTCGCTTGCACCTCGGCTGAAGTCATACTCGCCGTTGCCGTTGTAGTCGACGCCATGGATCACGACGACGCCTTCGCCCTCGCGGATGGAATCAGCGATCTCTTTCGCCGTTCCTGTTCCGCTGGGGCCGGGGTATCCGGTTCCCCCCACCTTGGTGATGTGGAGATTGTCGCGGCTGTAGTGGTAGCTGCCGCCCTCAGACACCGGGAACCGGGTGACGTCCAGCAAGCTGGCCGGTGAGGTGTCCCCTGTCGTCGTCAGTGAGACGACGACCGGCCCGTAGGCGGGAATCCCTTCCACGGTGTTCAGGCGACCATCACCGTTGCTGTCCAGTGCGATGGTGGGGCACTCTTGCATCGCCTGGTTGCCGTAGTGAATGTGCTGAGCGTGCGGGGCATCTGGCATCAGCCCGAAGGCGTGCACTTCAATGTGCTTGATCTTCTGGTTGCGAACTGTCGCGGTTGCAGTTCCGGATGCCTTGGATCCGTTGAGTTCCGTGAGGTTCGCGGTCAACGTCACCGTTTTGGGGGTGCGTTCGGATTGCGTGGTCTGCGCTTGAGCTGCTCCGGATCCGAGTACGGCTGCGGCGAACAACGCAACAGTCGAAACTCCGAGAATCCCGATGGAATGTCGTTTCACGATTTACTCCTTGGTCAGCGGTCAACGAGGAATTCCCGTTGATCATTGGTGGTTCGGAGCGGACAGTAATGAGGTTTGGTCATGTAGACAAGGCCGGGTGCGTGTCGGTCATCCGATTCGGTCTCGGAGAGACGACTTCCTCGTCGCAGGTTTGCCGGTCCATCCACAGGGTTCGTGAACTAAGGTTAGCCTTGCCTCAGTGTGACTGCGGGGGCAAACTTCGACCAGAGACAGCCGTGCGCACCGACAAAACATACGATGCATTCCCGCCCGCAAGGATATGCGCGGTAGAACCACTGAGGAGCACCCGACGCGACCCGGTGGGCGGTCTTGAGGCCCTCCGACTCCTCTCCGGCGATCCGTCCGCGACTGCCCTCGTGACCGCGAATGGAACCATAAACTACGCCGAACTGGACGAACTTGTCCGTGACCGGCGTGAATTATTGGGAGACGGCCGCCGACTCGTCATGGTGTCGTGCGCGAACGCCCTGGAGCCCCTGGTGACTTATCTCGCCGCGCTCGCGGCGGGGCATCCAGTTCTCCTCGTCGCAGGCGACGGGGACGAGCCGAGCCAGGAGCGGAACAGGAACGGGCTCCTTGAGCGTTACGACCCCGACGTGGTTTTGGCGCCCGTCGGCGGCGAATGGCGTCTGGATGAGCGACGCGAGGGAAGCCGGCACACGTTGCACCCTGAGCTGGCACTGCTGCTCAGCACCTCGGGCTCGACAGGATCGCCGAAACTCGTTCGGCTGTCACGCGAGAATGTGCGCAGCAACGCGAGAAGCATCGCCGACTACCTCGCCCTGACCGAGCAGGACCGGGCGGCCACAACCCTGCCGATGCACTACTGCTACGGCCTCTCAGTCGTGAACAGCCACCTGATCTCCGGGGCGAGCCTGCTCCTCACCGAGCGTTCTGTGGTCGAGTCTGCATTCTGGAACGAGTTCGACGCGGCAGGGGCCACCTCCTTCGCCGGCGTTCCCTACACCTTCGACCTTCTCGATTCGACCGGATTCGCTGGGCGCCAACATTCGAGCCTGCGCTACATCACTCAGGCCGGCGGCCGGCTCGGCCCCGACCGGGTGCGCGATTACGCCCGGCTGGGGCAAGAACGTGGATTCGACTTCGTCGTCATGTACGGACAGACAGAGGCGACCGCACGGATGGCCTACCTGCCGCCGGAGTTGGCGGCGACCCGGCCTGAATCCATCGGAATCCCGATACCGGGCGGGCAGTTCCGCATCGACGACGCCGACGAGCACTCGGTCGGTAACCTCGTGTACACCGGGCCGAACGTCATGATGGGATACGCGGAGAGCCCGGAGGAACTCGCCGCTGGACCGACAGTGGGGGATCTGCGCACCGGCGATCTAGCCCGCCAGCACGACGACGGACTCTTCGAAATCGTCGGGCGGAGCAGTCGCTTCGTCAAGATATACGGCCTGCGGATCGACCTCGACCGGGTCGAACGGCTCCTTGACGACGACGGTGTCGAAGCGAGGGCGGTGAACCTTGAGGAACGCCTTGTGGTCTTCGTGCGAGAGCGGTGGGCCCTCGGGCTCGTCGCGCCGATCGTCGCGGAGGCGCTTGGCTTGCCCGATCACATCGTCCGGGTGCACCTTGTCGAGGAGTTCCCCCTGACGTCCAGCGGCAAGCCAGACACCGCGAGCCTGCTTCGGGAGGCGGCGGACCTCGAGCGAGAAGTCCCGCTGGTGGATCGCAGAGGGACCGTGACGGCGGAAAATATTCGGGCGCTCTACTCAACCCTCCTTGACCGTCCGGACGCGGTCCTGGACGACAGCTTCGTCGCGCTGCACGGCGACTCGCTCAGCTACGTCGAGGTCTCGGTGCGGCTCGAGCAGATGCTCGGCACGCTCCCCAGGGACTGGCCCGCGAAATCGGCCCGGGAGTTGGCGAGCCGCCGAACCGCACCGTCCGGGGCGCGACCCCGACGGTCGCTGGCGCGCATGGAGACATCCGTAGTGCTGCGGGCTATCGCCATCGCGCTCATCACGGGGACGCACGCCAACCTCTTCCAGATGCAGGGCGGTGCTCACCTGCTGCTCGGAATCCTGGGCTATAACCTGGCCCGATTCCAGTTCGCCGATGTACCTCGGCCGGTACGGCTCGGGAAGCTTCTGCGCAGCGCCGTCCAGATCTTCGTCCCGGCCGTGCTGTGGATCGGTGGAGTTGCCCTGATCGGAGGGATGTACGAACCCGCGACGGTCTTCATGCTGCACAACCTGCTCGGCGGCGACGAACGCTGGACGGTGCAATGGCAGTACTGGTTCCTGGAATCCGTCGTGTGGACGATCCTTGGCCTTGCGCTTCTCTTCTGCGTGCCCCAGCTCGACCGGATCGAGCGCCGATACCCCTTCGTCTTCGCGGCGTCCTTCTTTGCGGGGGCGCTTCTGCTTCGTCTGCTGCTGACCGGAGGGGTCGAGGCAGGGCCGACCGAACGTTATTCGCTGCCGTTCGTGCTCTGGCTCATCACTCTCGGCTGGCTCATCGCGCGTTCCACGGACGTCACTCGGCGGGTGCTGAGCTCTGCGCTCGTCGTGCTCTCCGTTCCGGGCTTCTTCGGCGACCCGGCCCGCGAGGCGATCACGATTGCGGGACTGCTTCTTCTCCTCTGGATTCCGGCCGTCCCCGTCCCGCGGATTCTGGTGTCGGTGCTGAGCGTCACGGCCTCGGCATCGTTGTTCGTATATCTCGTCCATTGGCAGGTCTTCCCGCTTTTCGGGGACGACGTACCGCTGCTCGCCACCCTTGCCTCCTTCGCGGTGGGTATCCTCGCCTGGCGAGGATATTCCGCACTGAGCGCTTGGTGGACCCGTCATCCCGCGGTCGCAACCCGCACGCTTGTGGCCAATGTATTCGCGACAAGAACGTCGGCCGGTCGCCGGCGGTGAGGTTGGGCTGGATGAGCGGGGCATAGTTCGGGGTGAGGTCGGGTGCGGTTAGGAACGCGGGAGACGCCGTCCCCCGATGAGCAGCCAGAAGATCATGGCGGTCTCGCCCACGAAGCCGAACAGGCCGAAGGTCGGGGTGAAGGCGGGTGCCACCACCAGGCCGATGAGGTCGGCAATGTAACCGATGCTGGCGAGACCGATCAGGATTCCAAAGACCTTCGGCATGAAGCCCGAGCGGATCGACAGGTAGGCGATCAGGAGGAGATGCACCCCGAACAGGCCCAGGGCGGTGGTCCAGATCGACGAGAACGACTCGATGTCGGCCAGCGCGGCTTCCGGAGTGTCGAGGTTGGTGAAGGCGACCACGAGCCGGCTGAGAGCGACCATGAACCACCCGGCGAAAGCGATTCTGATCAACCCGGCACCAGCGGAGACGACACGGCTGACGGGCTTGAAGAGCGCGTAGGTGCCGGCGGCGGCGACGACGTCCAGCACGACGACGACACACAGCGCGCCGATCCCGGCGAGCCACAGCGCCGGCGAGGCGGAAATGGCATCGGTCGTCTTTTCCGCATCACCGGCGGTCACGAGGCTGTTGACGGCGATGAAATAACCAAAGATCGAGAGGAACACCATGGCCGTGAGGGCGGTGCCCGTTACGAGCGCTCCGGTCCGCTGTGACCAGCGGAAGGGGTTGAGGGTGGCAGCCGGCGCCGTGGCGCTGGGGGCGGGGTGGAGGTGAGTGGTCATGGCTCGTATCCTTACTGTATCTGTGGCTAGAACTTACGACGTATGTTTATGATGTAAGTAAAATATATGTACGTGGTAAGGTTTGTCAACGAATATGAGTGCAGGAGAGAGACTTGGCAGCAGCACGTGAAGCAGCACCCGCACCCCGAGCTCGTTTGAACCGCGAGCGGGTGATCGCCACCGCCGTTCGCCTTGCCGACGCGGAGGGGCTTGAAGCCCTCACGATGCGGCGTCTGGGCGAGGATCTGAACGTGAAGGCCATGTCGATCTATAACCACGTGGCCAACAAGGATGACCTCATCAACGCCATGGCCGATGCGATCTTCGGCGAGATCGAATTGCCGTCACACAGCGATGAGTGGAAGCCGGCAATCCGAAAGCGCTCGATCTCATTCCGGGATGTCCTCGCCCGTCATGCCTGGGCTACGACCGTTCGTGACTCCGGAACGAACCCGGGACCGGGCACCCTCCGCCACCACGACCGGGTGATCGGAACCTTCCGCAACGGCGGTTTCTCGGTTGAGAAGACGGCCCACGCTTTCTCCGCTGTCGACAGCTATATCTACGGGTTCGCGATGCAGGAGAAGAGCCTGCCCTTCACCACGCCGGACGAGACGGCAGCGATGGCCGCGATCATGCTGGCGCAGCTGACCACAAGCGAGTACCCGTACCTGGCTGAACTCACGGCCGACCACGTCTTGAAGCCCGGATACTCCTATGGGGATGAATTCCTGGTCGGGCTCGACCTCATACTCGACGGACTCGAGACTCTGCGAGACACCGACTCGGCCTGTGAATGAATGAGGGCGTCATGAGACACACGTGACGGGCACCCATCGACATTCCACGCGGCATCCGCGCCCCGGCCGTCACCTACACGGTGGTGGCGTCATCGACCTGGCCGACGAGCTCCTCGATGATGTCCTCGAGGAACAGAACGCCCGTGGCGACTCCGTCAGCGTCGAACGATGTGGCGACATGCGCGCCGAGGCGCCGCATCGACGCCAGGGCATCTTCGAGCTCGCTGCCCCGGAACACGGAGGCCAGGCGACGGATGCGTTTGGCCGGCACCGGCTCCGTGAACGTGCTCCCGGAGGTGAGGTTCATCACGTCTTTCAGATGCAGGTAGCCCGTGGGCTGCCCGTCGACGTCAGTGAGGATGTACCGGGAGTAGCCGTGCTGGGCGACGGCCTGCTGGATGTCGGCGGGTGACGCGGATGCCGGCAGGCAGACCATTGCGCCGATCGGCACCTCCACGTCGGAGACTCGCTTCAAGGTGAACTCGAACGCGGCGGAGAGGGTGCCCGAAGCATCCGTCAGCAGGCCCTCTCGGGTGGACTGCTCCACGATGCCGGCCACCTCGTCGAGGGTGAACGCGCTGGTCGCCTCATTCTTCGGCTGCACCTTGAACAGGCGCAGCATGCCGTTCGCCAGCCAGTTCAGGCTGACGATCACCGGGCTGAAGATGCGGGCGACGACGACGAGCGGCGGCGCCAGGATGAGCGCGGCGCGGTCGGGCACGGAGAAGGAGATGTTCTTGGGCACCATCTCGCCGAACACCACGTGCAGGAACGTCACGAGCGCGAGTGCGATGGCGAAGGCGATCACGCTGATCGCGCCCTCAGAGAGTCCGGTCAGGGCCAGCGGGTACTCCAACAGGCCGTGGATGGCCGGCTCGGACACGTTCAGGATCAGCAGCGAACACACGGTGATGCCCAACTGGCTGGTCGCCAGCATCAGGGTCGCGTGTTCCATCGCCCAGAGGGTGGTCTTCGCCGCCTTGTTGCCGCGGGCGGCGAGCGGCTCGATCTGGGACCGGCGGGCCGAGATCACGGCGAACTCGGCGCCCACGAAGAACGCGTTGACGGTCAACAACACGACGAGCCAGATCAGGCCCGGCCAGTACTCACTCATGGGCCAGGTCCTTCTGGATTCGCGTGACGATGCGGTCGTGTCTGGTGGCCAGGCTCGGATCGTGCTCGGGGTCTTCCGGGGTGTAGCGCACGCGCTGAACCTGCACGCCATCGACTCGGTCGATCCGCAGGATGCCCCCGTCGACGGGGACCTCGTCGCCGAGCTCGGGAATGCGGTCGAGCTGATCGGCGATGAAGCCCGCGACGGTCTCGTAGTCGCCGTCCTCGGGCACCGTGACGCCCGAACGATCGAACAGCTCGTCCGGCCGCCAGCCGGCGTCGAACACCACGGAACGCCCCGAACGTATGACGCCGGCTTTCGCCCGGTCATGCTCGTCTTCCAGCTCGCCCACAAGTTCTTCGACGAGGTCCTCGAGAGTGACGATGCCCGCCGTTCCGCCGTATTCGTCCGCGACGACCGCGATCTGGAAGCCCTGCCTGCGCAGCAGGCCCAGGAGCGTGTCGACGGCCATCGACTCGGGCACACGCAGTGCCTCCACCTTCAGCTCGTCGGCGGTGACCCGGTCGCGTTGCGTCAGCTCGACGGCGAAGGCCGCCTTGACGTGGAGCACCCCGACGATGTCGTCGGAATCCCTGTCGATCACGGGGAAGCGGGAGTAGCCGGTGGCCGTGGACAGGGCCAGGATGCTCTCGGCAGAGTCTGTGACCTTGACCGAGGACATCCGTACCCGGGGCGTCATGACGTCGTCGACCGTGTGGTCGGCAAAGCGCAGGGTGCGGTGCAGCATGGCCGCGTGGTCGTTGTCGAGCACGCCTTCCGTCGCCGACCGGCGCACGAGGAAGCTGAGTTCTTCGGCGCTTCGGGCACCCGAGAGTTCCTCTTTCGGCTCGATGCCGACCAGGCGGATCAGAGCGTTGGCGGTGTTGTTGAACAGCAGGATGACGGGCTTGAACACGGCGGTGAACAGGGCCTGCGGGGGCACCACGATCTTTGCCGTGGCCAGCGGCACGGCCAGGGCGAAGTTCTTCGGCACGAGCTCGCCGATCACCATGGAGAACAGGGTGGCCAGCGAAATGGCGGTGATGGTGCCGAGCAGCGGCACGAGTCCTTCGGGCACGCCGGCGCCCGTGAGCGGCCCGGTCAACAGCGAGCTGATGGCGGGCTCGAAGGTGAACCCGGTCAGCAGGGTGGTCAGCGTGATGCCGAGCTGCGCGCTGGACAGGTGCGTGGAGGTGATCTTCAGGGCCTTGATGGTCGGGCCGAGGCGTTTCTCGCCGCGTTCCTGCCGGGCCTCGAGCTCGTTGCGGTTCAAGGTGACCAGGGAGAATTCGGCGGCGACGAAGATGCCCGTTCCGACGGTGAGGAGAAGCCCGACCCCCACCATCGCCCACTCAAACAGCATGTGGCCCTCTCAGATTCGGGCGCAGGATGTCGAGGTGTGGCTGGATGGGCGAGGGTTTATCGGGGTCCATGAGGAGATCAAGACTATCGGGCGGTGCCCGGTTGTGGCTGGGAAACTGTCGGTTCCGGCCGCCCCAAGCTCGTCGAATAGGCGGTGTTCTGGTCGGCTTCTCCATCATCCGATTCGTGATCCTGGTGGGTTATCTCGCCGAGCTCCGCGGCACCATCGGCGTTGGCGCCGGGCTGGCCATCAACCGGGTGTCCTTTCACGCTCCGATGGGTGAAGCCGTGCCGGCTGCGGCTGCTCCGGGCGTTCGGTATGGCGTTGCACGGGGAGCGCCTGCACGAGGCGGGTTCGGGGCGCGAACGCGGAGCTGCTTGCCCCGATCTAGCGGCCGGCCGGCCGATGGCTGAGCACGACATCGATCGCTCGAAGCCGAACACGGCTCCGGAGCACAAAGCGAGGGAAGGCCGGCCGAGCTGAGTCCGAGGCCCTGCGCCTCGTTCCGCCGTCGATGAACCGAGGCTACTCGGTGCGGTCGGCTCGATGCGGCGGGAGACGGTGCCGGAGGTCGCTGGGCGCGCGTGTGGCGATCCTGTGGCGCCCCCCCCGGGGTACGGAAGGCATTGTGCGAGTATCGCCGCCGCGCTCGCCCGCGCCGTCGCCGGCACGTTTCCGGCTCGGTGCGCCGGTTAGAAGATCATCGGGCGGTCGTCGTCCTCGCCCTCGAGGGCCAGCTCCACGACCACGGGAACGTGGTCGCTCGGCGCATCACCCTTGCGCTCATTGCGGTGGATGCTCGCCGCGGTCACCAGTTCCGCGAACGCAGGGGAGCCGAGGATGAAGTCGATCCGCATGCCCTCGTTGCGGGGGAACCGCAGCTGTTTGTAATCCCAGAAGGTGTAACCCTCCGGAGCCAGCGGGCGCACCACATCGAGGATGCCCTCTGCCTCGAACGCGCGGAACGCGGTTCGCTCGGGCTCGGAGATGTGAGTGGATTCGCCGGGAACGAAGCTCGGGTCACCCATGTCACGCTCGAACGGGGCCACGTTCCAGTCGCCCATCAGTGCGAGGGCCAGGTGCGGGTCGCGAGCCAGTTCGTCCCGGGCGTGCGCGCGCAGGCGCTCCAGCCAGTCCAGCTTGTAGGCGAAGTGCGGGTCGTCGATGCCGCGTCCGTTCGGAACGTACAGGCTCCACAACCTCAGGTCCTCCACCGTGACGCCGAGCGCCCGGGCCTCGAGCGGGAGGCCGGGACCCTCCTGGCCCTTCAGAAAGCCGGGCATGCCGGGGAAGCCGGTGGCGACATCCGTCATCTCGTGGCGACTGGCGAACGCGACGCCGTTCCACTGGCTGAGGCCGTGGACGGCCAGCTCGTAGCCGGCGTCCTCGAACGCCTGCGCCGGGAACTGCTCGGGCTTGCACTTGATCTCCTGCATCGCGAGCACGTCGATGTCTTCGCGCACCATCCAGTCGACGACCCGGCCGACTCGGGCACGGATGGAGTTGACGTTCCAGGTGGCGATGCGCATGCTTCCAGCCTATTTGACGGATGCCCGGTGACGGATGCGCTGTGACGGATGCCCCCTGACGGATGCCGCTCGGGCGTTTCCGGGTGGGGAGGGGAGTTCTCGGAGCCGGGAGTGACAGGATCGAACCACAACGAAAGACAGGGCGGTACCCATGACGGATTTGCAGATCGGCTACGCGGCGATGCTGGAGCAGTTCGCTCCCGCGGAGGCGGTGGCCCTGTCGGCCTACGCCGAGGAACACGGGTTCACCGGGGTGATGGCGGCCGACCACTTCCAACCGTGGGTGCCCGCCCAGGGTGAGTCCTCGTTCGTCTGGAGCGTGCTCGCGGCGATCGGTGAGCGCACGAAGGGGGACCTCGGCCCCGGCGTCACCGCGCCCACCTTCCGGTGGCATCCGGCGATGGTGGCGCAGGCCTCCGCGACGCTCGCCTCGATGTACCCCGGCCGGCACTGGCTCGGCCTCGGCTCCGGCGAAGCACTGAACGAGCACATCGTCGGCCAGTATTGGCCGGAAGCCCCCGAGCGCATCAACCGCATGTTCGAGGCCATTGAGATCATCTCCAAGCTGTTCACCGCCTCCATCGCAGGCAAGGACGTCAAGCACTCCGGCCAGTTCTACAAGCTCGAGTCGACCCGGCTCTGGACCATGCCCGAGGTGGCCCCGGAGATTCTCGTCGCCACCGCCGGCCCGGTCACGGCCAAGCGCGCCGGGCGTCACGCCGACGGCCTGATCACGGTCGGAGCCCCGCTGGAAAAGATCTCGATGCTGTTCGGCAAGTTCGACGACGGCGCCCGGGATGGCGGCAAGGACCCGGCCGCTATGCCCAAGGTGCTGCAGCTGCACATGAGCTGGGCCGAAACCGACGAGGAGGCCATGCGGAACGCCCTGGTCGAGTGGCCGAACGGCGGGATGAAGTTCCCGAAGGGGGATATCCGTTCACCGTTCGAATTCGAGCAGATCGCCAAACTCGTTCGCCCCGAGGACTTCGAGGGCCGCATGATCATCTCGGCCGACCCCGACGACCACCGGGCCTACATCCAGAAGTTCGTCGACCTCGGCTTCGACCGCATCTATCTGCACAACGTGGGCCGCAACCAGCGCCAGTGGATCGACGTTTTCGGCGCATCCGTGCTGCCGAAGCTCGTGCGCTAGTGGTGCCAGAACCAACCGGCCTGCACGTTTTCGTGCTGGAGGGCATCGGTGAAGTCGGGGCCGGCGCAGACCTCGCTGCGCTCATCGCCGACGCGGCAGGCAACCGCCTGCGCGACGGCGACATTCTCGCGGTGACAAGCAAGATCGTGTCCAAGGCCGAGGGCCGCCAGATGCGGGCGGCCGATCGGGAGCAGGCGATCACCGACGAGACGGTGCGGGTCGTCGCGACCCGCGCCTTTCCCGGTGGGATGACGCGGATCGTCGAGAACCGCCAGGGCCTGGTGATGGCCGCGGCCGGCGTCGACGCGAGCAACACCCCTGACGGGTTCGTGCTGCTCCTTCCCGACGATCCGGATGCTTCCGCGCGCGCCCTCTGCACAGCCCTCCACGAACGCACCAGCCTGCGGCTCGGCGTGCTGATCACCGACACCGTCGGGCGCCCGTGGCGTGAGGGCCAGACCGACATCGCGATCGGCGCCGCCGGAGTCACGGTTCTCGACGACCTGCGCGGCACGACCGATGCGACCGGTCGGCGCCTCGACGTGACCGTCGCCGCGGTCGCCGATGAGATCGCCGGCGCGGCCGATTTGGTGAAGGGCAAGACCAGCGGCAACCCGGTCGCTGTCGTGCGCGGGCTCCGTCGCCTCGTGGGCGAGCCCGACGAAGCGGATGCGCGCGGAGCGACCCGGCTGCTGCGGCCGAGCGAGAACGACATGTTCCGGCTGGGGAGCGCCGAGGCGCACGCCGAGGGTTTCTCGGAAGGGTACGCGGCGGGGCTGGCCGCTGCCGCCGTCGACGCGGCATCCGTCGTTTCCGTCACCGAATGAGCTGGGTGGCGATCGTGCCCGTCAAGGGTAACCCCGGGGCGAAGAGCCGGCTGGGCAAGCGGCCCGATCGGGCCGGGCTGGCGGATGCCTTCGCTCTCGACACGGTCGCGGCCCTGCTGGCGGCGAACGGTGTCGACCGGGTGCTGGTCGTCACGGGCGACGGTGAACTGTCGGGTCGGCTGGCCGAGCTCGGGGTCGACATCGTACGCGAGGCCCCGGCGCGCGAATCGATCCTGCCCGCGGACCCGTTGAACGCGGCAATCCGGCAGGGGCTGATGGTTGCCCGCGGGGCATTTCCGGAGGCGAACCTGGCCGTGCTGACCGGCGATCTGCCGGCGCTGACGCCCGCGGATGTCGAGCGCACTCTGCACCTCGCCGCCGCGCACGATCGCAGTTTGGTGCCCGACGCGGCCGGAACCGGAACCACGACTCTGCTCGCGCTCGCCGGAATCCTGATCGAGCCTCGGTTCGGGGTTGGGTCTCGGGCGGCCCATGAGGCCGCCGGCCATGTGCCGCTCCTGCTGGCGGCATCCGTTTCAATCCGTCACGACGTCGATACCGCCGCCGACCTTGCGGTGGCGCAGCGGCTCGGCGTCGGGCCGCACACCCTCCGGGTCGTCGAGGCCCCGGGGTCGGCCGCCGCCCGCTGATCGGCGCGTCGCTACAGTCGGAGATTTTTCGCACAACGCCGGGTGAGCGGGCGCCGCGAACGGCGTGTCGCGAAAATCTTCGAGGCTACGTGTCCGCCCACTGCCGCTCAGACGAAGGAGAAGGTGCCGCGAGCGAGGGCGACCGCGTCCGCCGCGAGCCGCATGGTTGTCGCGGCATCCCGCATCCAGAGCGGCACGGCGACCGAATGGATGCCGGCGGCCGCCAGCGCCGGCAGCGCGCCGGCATCCGTCTCGTCCACCAGCCACCCGTCGAGCACGCCGCCCGCGGCGCGGGAGCCGTAGTGCAGGCCCACGGCCTCGGCCGAAGTCTCGACGCCGATGGTGTGCAGGCAGGCGTCGGCCATGCCGCGCACGGCCGCGCCCGCGATGATCGGCGAGACGCCGACCACCGCGGCGGCGCTGGAACGCAGGGCGTCCCGGATACCCGGTACGGCGAGGATCGTGCCGACCGAGACGACCGGGTTCGACGGCGGCAGGATCACCAGGTCCGCCGTCAGGATGGCGTCGACGACACCCGGCGCGGGCACGGCGGCCTCACGTCCGACCTGCACGAACTCGGTCACCGGGACGCCGGCGCGGTAGCGCACCCACCACTCCTCGAAGTGGATCAGCTCGCCGGCCCGGTGCTCATCGGCATCCATAGCCAGTCGGGCATGTGTCTCGACGGGGATGTCGCTCATCGGCAGCAGGCGCGCCCCGGGCTGCCAGCGGCGGCAGAGGAACTCGGTGGCCTCGCTCAGCGTGGAGCCGTTCCGGAGCAGGTCGCTGCGCACGATGTGGGTGGCCAGATCCAGGTCGCCGAGCGTGAACCAGGACCAGCCGCGCCCGTAGGCGGCGATCTCAGCGGAGGCGCGGCGGGACTCCTCGGGCCGCCCCCAGCCCTGTTCCTCGTTGATGCCTCCGCCGAGGGTGTACATCACGGTGTCGAGGTCTGGGCAGATGCGCAGCCCGTCCAGCCACATGTCATCGCCCGTGTTCACGATCACCGTCACCGTCGCCTCCGGCTCGGTTGCCGCCAGGTGCTTCAGCAGCCCGCGGGTGAACCGGGCGCCGCCGATGCCGCCGGCCAGAACAGTGATGGTCGTCATCGGTGCGCTCTTTCGTGCTGGGTGACTTCGGGTTCACGGGGAGGCGGGAAGGCCGGAATCGGTGTGGATGGAGAGAACATGATCACCGGATGCCCGCCGCGCGGATGGGGGATCACGTCGCAGTCCACGCCGTAAACCTCCGCGATGGTCGCCGGCCGCAACACCGCCTCGGGGGTTCCGGCCGCGACCAGTCGCCCGTGGTGCAGCAGCAGGATCTGGTCGCAGAACGCGGCGGCCAGATTCAGGTCGTGCAGGGCCATGATCGCGGTCAGGCCCGTGCCGGCCGCGCCCGCGCAGAGCCCGCGCACCTGCCCGAGCAGTCCGAGCTGGGCGCTCACATCGAGGTGGTTGTTCGGCTCGTCCAGCAGCAGCAGACTCGGCCGCTGCGCCAACGCTCGGGCGATCTGCGCGCGCTGCTGCTCGCCGCCGCTGAGCGTATGCCACGCCCGATCGGCGAGGTCGCTGCCGCCGACCACGGCGAGTGATTCCTCGGCCACCCGGTGGTCGTCGTCGTCGCCGAAGCTGCCGAGCACCCGGCTGCGGTGCGGGATCCGGCCGAGGAGCACGACCTCGCGCACCGTGAGGTCGACGCTGGGCGCGGCGTTCTGCTCGAGCAGCGCCACCCGCCGGGCGGTCTCGCGCCGCGACAGACCGGACCCTCTGCCGGAGCGCGCTCCGTCGAGTTCGACGCCGCCGGCATCCGGCGTTTCCAGCCCTGCGATCAGGCGCAACAGGGTGGACTTGCCGGCCCCGTTGGGTCCGAGCAGGCCGGTCACCGCGCCCGTGGGCACGACCGCCGACACATCGGTCAGAATCGGGGTGCCGTCGACCTGGAACGACACCCGGTCGAGGATCACGACCATGCGGCGGCCCTTCTGCTCTTGATCAGCACGATGAAGACGGGCACGCCGATCAGCGCGGTGATGATGCCCACGGGCAGCTCGCGCGGGTCGAACACCGTGCGGGCGACCGTGTCGGCCACGATCAGGAACAGGGCGCCGAGCACCACGGTCAGCGGCAGCAGGCGGCGGTGGCCGGGCCCGCTCAGGCCGCGCACCAGGTGCGGCAGGATCAGGCCGACGAAGCCGATGGCCCCGCTCACGGCCACCATGGCGCCGGTCAGCAGCGCCACCGCGCCGAGCAGCATCCACCGGGTGCCGTTGACGTTGATGCCGAGGGATGCCGCGGCGGTGTCCCCGAAGGTGAATGCGTCCAGACGGGTGGCCGAGAGCACGATCCCGGCGCCGACCACCACGAGGGCGGTGCCCGAGATGACGACGCTCGACCACGAGCTGCCGGCCAGCGAGCCCAGCAGCCAGTTGAGGATCTCCCGGTAGGAGTCGCCCTTGGCTGCCCAGAAGATGATGAAGGACGTGCCGGCCGCACCCAGTTGCGCAATGGCCAGGCCCGAGAGCACCGCCCGCCCGGGCGTGATCGTGTTGCCGACCCGCGCGATGCTGAGCGTGGCGACGAGGGCTGCCAACGCGCCGAGGAACGCCGCGGCCGGCAGCGCCACCGCGACGCCGAGAACGATCACACAGACCGCGCCGAGAGAGGCCCCGCTCGACAGCCCGAGCAGGTAGGGGTCCGCCAGCGGGTTGCGAGTCACCGACTGCATCACCGCGCCGCAGAGCGCGAGCCCCGCGCCGACCGCGGCCGCCGTCAGCACGCGCGGCAGGCGCAGCTGCCACACGATCGAGTCGGTCAGCGGCGCCACCCCGGCGGCGCCCGGCAGGCCGAGGTGCCCGGCGAGGCTCGCGGCGACATCCGTCAGGCTCACGTCGGCCGGACCGATGGTCACGGCCAGCCCCGCCGTGAGCACGAGGGCCAGGACCGACAGGGCGAGCCAGCCCAGGTAGCGCGCGCGCCCGGCCACGCGACGGCTCTGGGCCGCCGTGCGTTCCGGCTGCTGCAGCTCCACCCGATCCACCCGATCCACCTGCCTCGCCTGTTCCGTCGTGTCTGTCCTGGTGGTGCTGTCCTGGTGGTGCTGTCCTGTCGTGCGTCGTGCGTCCTGCTCTGGCGCCGGTCGCTAGCCGGCCGTCGTCTACTCGAGCGCGTCGAGCTGTTCGATGGTTGACGCGGCGGCGTCGACGTTGCGGATGCCGGCCTCGGTGGCCGCGAACGGCAGCACGATGTAGCGCTGGTTCTTCACGGCGTCGAGTTGCTGCGTGGCCGGGTTCGTCTCGAGGTTCGCGATCTTCGACTCCGCGGTGTTCCATATGGCGTCGACGAGCACGATCACGCCCGGGTTCGCCTCGATGACCGACTCCCACCCGACCGAGGTCCAGGTGTCCTGCACGTCGGCGAACACATTGGTCAGGCCTGCGGCCGCCATGATCATGTTGGGTGAGCCGATGCCGGCGCCCACGTAGGGCGTGTCGGTGCCGCTGGAATACCAGAGCGCGGTGGTGTCCGCGGCGGCGGGGTCAAGGGCCGCGAGGGTCTTCTGCTGGTCGGCGACCAGGTCGGCCGCGGCCTTTTCGGCGCCGAAGATCGCGCCGGCCTCGGTGATCTCGGCGAACACGGAGTCGAAAGTGAGCGGGTCAGGCATGTAGCCCTCACCCTTGCAGGCGGCGGGGGATACGTAGCTGCCGATGCCGAGGTCGGTGAGGCTCTGGCGTTCGCCCACGCCCTCGGCTGAGAAGTTGGACTCCCAGCCGCCGTAGACGAAGTCGGGCGTGAGTCCGAGCACGGCCTCCTGGCCGGGCACGAAGTCGCTGACCACGTTCAGATCGCCGCCAGCCTTTGCGAGGGATGCCGGCAGCGGGCCGTCGAGGAACGCCGAGCCCACGATGCGATCGCCGAGGTCCAGTGCGAGCAGCAGCTCTGTCGTCGACGACTTGATCGTCACGATCCGTTCGGGCGCCGCTTCCACGGTCACGTCGGTGCCGCAGTTGTCGATCGTGATCGGGTAGCCCCCACGCGTGCCGGCGCTCGCGCCCGGCGCGGCACTGGGCGCGGCGGCGGGACTCGCCGCAGCGCATCCGCTCGACAGCAGGGCAGCCGCAGCAACGACCACCAGCAGGGGCCCACGGAACAAACGTAATTGGGACATGTTACCGATCCGGTTCAGGGTTGCGAGAGCTGGTGAATCGTCGGTATGCGCGCGCCACAGCGACGATTCACCCGCTCTGGCGAGCACAGGGAGAACTGCGGGGCAGGAAGGGTGCGACCGAGCATGTGTCGGCGACCTGCCGCCCAAGTCGGGGCCGGCTCAACCGGTCAGAGCCAACCGGCGGTCTTCTTTCAGCCTAGGCCAGAACTCCGGCGCGGCCCATCCCGGGCGAGCGGGGCATGAGGCGACGGATGTCCGGCGCGCCCCGGATACTCGATGCGGCCAGTCTCCGGGCCGGGGTGAGTCAGTCTCGTCCTCCGCTTAGTTGAAGACCATTCCGCCGTCGACGAGAATCGACTGTCCAGTGATGTAGCCGGAGTCGGGGCCAGCCAGGAACGAAACGACCCCCGCGACCTCGGACGCTTCGGACAGGCGGGCGAGGGCGATGCCGTTCGTGAACTGATCCCAGCCCCACTCTTCCGACTGGCCCGCGTCGGCTGCCACCTTTTTCGCGAGCTCCTCCATGAGGGGCGTCTTCACGATGCCGGGAGCAAAGGTGTTGACCGTGATGCCGAATTGGGCCAGGTCCTTGGCGGCTGTCTGGGACAGGCCACGAATGGCGAACTTGGTGGCCGAGTACAACGCGATGCCGGGGTTCCCGACATGACCGGCCTGGGACGCAGCGCTGATGATCTTGCCACCGTGGCCGAGCTCTTTGAACGCCTTGGTGGCTGCCTGAATGCCCCACACCACGCCGTTGAAGTTGATGGAAAATATCTGTGCGATGCTTTCCTGGGTGATGTCATCGAGTGGAGACGTGGGGGCGATGCCGGCGTTGTTGACGATGACGTCGAAGCCGCCGAGCTCCGTGACGGCCTGCTCGACCGCGGCAAACACGCTGTCTCGGTCGGAGACATCGACGTGCAGCGCGAGTGCTCCGCCCTCCTTGCCTCCCAGGGAATCTGCAACTGCGCCCGCGGTCGCACGGTTCAGGTCGGCGATGGCGACCTTGAAGCCGTCAGCGTGGAGC
Organism: Cryobacterium sp. TMT2-15-1; assembly: GCF_004402345.1. Classification (NCBI taxonomy): domain Bacteria; kingdom Bacillati; phylum Actinomycetota; class Actinomycetes; order Micrococcales; family Microbacteriaceae; genus Cryobacterium; species Cryobacterium sp. TMT2-15-1. The sequence goes on from NZ_SOGD01000041.1 coordinate 44,987, forward strand.
CGCTCAGCAATGGCCTGACCAATTCCCTGTCCACCACCGGTAACGAGTGCGACTTTTCCGTTTTCTGTGCGTGCCATGGTGTGGATTCCAATCTCGATTATTCACAACCTGCCGGCGAGTCGATGACGTCATGTCAAAGCAGGACAGGAGTTTTACTGATCCGATACGCACGGCGCCAGCAGCGCGGCGCGCACCGAAAATTTCCGGCGTCGTCGCGGCGGATGAGTGGCCCCGACGGCGAGCCTCTCGGGGTGAACTGAGACGTCCCCGTTTTCTGTGTCGAAGTTGTCCGAGAACTCCAGCAGCGGACGAGGCATTACCCCCATTGTAGGCGCGATCGAGTGATACTCGGTCGGCCAGTGCCCCCGTGCTGGGCCGCGACGATAACGGTTTGCATGAATCCTTGCCACCGGCAGATTCACTCGACAGGATGATAAACGCGTTGGTCACACAGAAAAACAGCACCAAATGTTTGCGTCGAAGAATAACAAGCCCGGACGCTGTCGTTCGGCTTGACGTTGTTCCGTCACTGGTGAATGTGGAGACAAGATGACTGTAGTTCGGGCCGCAATCACCCAGACCGAGTGGACGGGCGATCAGGAGTCGATGATCCAGAAGCACGAGGGATTCGTGCGCACCGCCGCCGAAGCGGGAGTGCAGGTGATCTGCTTCCAGGAGCTGTTCCACGGCCCCTACTTCGGCATTGTGCAGGACGCCACGTACTACGACTACGCGCAGAGCGTGCCGGGACCGCTCGTGGAGCGGTTCCAGAAGCTCGCCGCCGAGCACACGATGGTGATCGTGCTCCCCATCTACGAGGAGGAGCAGCCCGGGGTGCTCTACAACGCGGCCGCCGTCATCGACGCCGACGGCACCTACCTCGGCAAGTACCGCAAGCACCACATCCCCCACCTGCCCCAGTTCTGGGAGAAGTTCTACTTCCGCCCCGGGAACGCCGACTACCCCGTCTTCGACACCATGGTCGGCAAGATCGGCGTCTACATCTGCTACGACCGGCACTTCCCGGAGGGCTGGCGCGTGCTCGGCCTGAACGGCGCCGAGATCGTCTTCAACCCCTCGGCCACCAAGCCCGGCCTCTCGAACCGGCTCTGGGAGCTCGAGCAGCCGGCCGCCGCCGTCGCCAACCAGTACTACATCGGCGCCAACAATCGCATCGGTACCGAGACCGAGGAGTTCGGCGCCGACGCCGTCACCTTCTACGGAAGCTCCTACTTCGTCGACCCGCGCGGCAACTACGTCGGCGAGGTGGCCTCCACCGACACCGAGGAGGTCGTCATCCGCGACCTCGACCTGGGTGTCATCCGAGAGGTGCGCAACTCGTGGCAGTTCTACCGGGACCGCCGTCCTGACTCCTACGGCCCGATCGCCCGGCCGTAGCCAGGGGTGCATCGTGACGATCCTGATCCAGAACGGCACCGTGGTCAGCGCGACCGGCCGGGTGCGGGCGGATGTCCTCATCGACGGCGAGATCATCGTCGCCGTGCTGGCACCGGGCTCGGCCCTCCTCGGGAACGACCTCGCCGCATCCGTCGACCGTGTGATCGACGCCACCGGCAAGTACGTGATCCCCGGCGGCGTCGACGCGCACACCCACATGCAGCTGCCGTTCGGCGGCACCGCGGCCAGCGACACCTTCGAGACCGGCACCCGGGCCGCGGCCTGGGGCGGCACCACCACCATCGTCGACTTCGCGGTGCAGAGCTACGGCCAGCGGGTCTTCGACGGTTTGGCGGCCTGGCACGAGAAGGCGGCCGGCAACTGCGCCATCGACTACGGCTTCCACCAGATCATCGGCGACCTCAACGAGGACTCGCTGCAGGCGATGGACGGGCTGCTGGACGAGGGCATCTCCAGCTTCAAACTGTTCATGGCCTACCCCGGCGTCTTCTACTCGGATGACGCGCAGATCCTGCGCGCCATGCAGAAGTCCGCCGAGACCGGGCTGATGACCATGATGCACGCCGAGAACGGCCCGGCCATCGACGTGCTCGTCACGCAGCTGCTCGCAGAGGGCAAGACCGACCCCTACTACCACGGCGTCGCCCGCGCCTGGCAGCTGGAGGAGGAGGCCACCCACCGCGCGATCATGCTCGCGAACCTCACCGGGGCGCCGCTCTACGTGGTGCACGTGAGCGCCAAGCAGGCCGTGCAGCAGATCGCCGCCGCCCGGGACCACGGCCAGAACGTGTTCGGGGAGACCTGCCCGCAATACCTCTACCTGTCGCTCGAGGAGAATCTCGGGGTACCCGGGTTCGAGGGCGCGAAGTGGGTCTGCTCCACGCCGCTGCGCTCGCGGGCCGAGGGCCACCAGGACCACCTGTGGCAGAGCCTGCGCACCAACGACATCCAGATGGTCTCCACCGACCACTGCCCGTTCTGTATGAAGGGGCAGAAAGAGCTGGGCCTCGGCGACTTCTCGAAGATCCCGAACGGCATCGGCTCGGTCGAGCACCGCCTGGACCTGCTCTACCAGGGCGTCGTCAACGGCCGCATCTCGCTCGAACGCTGGGTGGAGATCACCGCGACCACCCCGGCACGGATGTTCGGGCTGTACGGCAAAAAGGGGGTCATCCAGCCGGGCGCCGACGGCGACATCGTGATCTACGACCCGAACGGCCACACCTCGATCGGCCTGCCCGTCAACGGGAATGGCAAGACCCACCACATGAACATGGACCACTCCGCCTGGGAAGGCTACGAGATCGACGGTCACGTCGACACCGTTCTGTCCCGCGGAAAGGTCATCATCGACGACAACTCCTATCTCGGCTCCACGGGTGACGGCCGGTTCGTCAAGCGCGGCCTGAGCCAGTACCTGATCTAGGCGGGACCCCAGATGGACTTCGGAGCAGTGCTGCAGACCAACCCCCCATCCGCCCGCACCGTGCAACTGGCCAAACTGGCCGAGGCGCACGGCTTCAGCCACGTCTGGACGTTCGACTCGCATCTGCTCTGGCAGGAGCCCTACGTCATCTACAGCCGGATCCTCGCTGAGACGGACAGGATCATCGTCGGACCCATGGTCACGAACCCGGGCACCCGCGACTGGACGGTCACGGCCTCCACCTACGCGACGCTGAACGAGATGTACGGCAACCGCACCATCTGCGGCATCGGCCGCGGGGATTCGGCGGTACGGGTCATCAACGGAACCCCCACCACCCTGAAGACGCTGCGCGAGTCGGTGCATGTGATCCGGGAACTCGCGAACTCCCGGTCGGTCGAATACAACGGCGCGACCCTGCAGTTCCCGTGGAGCCGCGGCTCCACCCTCGACGTGTGGGTGGCGGCCTACGGGCCCCTCGCGCTCAAACTCGCGGGCGAGGTCGGCGACGGTTTCATCCTGCAGATGGCCGATCTCGACGTGGCCGAGTGGATGATCAAGACCGTGCGGGAGGCCGCGGCGAAATCCGGCCGCGACCCGATGGCGGTCAAGTTCTGCGTGGCCGCGCCCATGTACATCGGCGACAATTGGGGCCACATGCGCAACCAGTGCCGCTGGTTCGGCGGCATGGTCGGCAATCACGTGGCTGACATCGTCGCCAAGTACGGCACCGAATCTTCTGTGCCGAAGGCCCTCACCGACTACATCATTGGCCGGCAGGATTACGACTACAACGAGCACGGCCGTCCCGGAAACGCGCACGCCGAATTCGTGCCCGACGAGATCATCGACCGGTTCTGTCTGCTCGGCACCGCGAAGGACCACATCGAGAAGCTCGAGGCCCTGCGCGCCATCGGCGTCGACCAGTTCGCCGGCTACCTGCAACACGACAACAAGGAAGAAACGATGCGCGTCTACGGGGAGACCGTGATCCCGGCGATGACCGAGCCCATCGTGGCAAGGAAATGACCCGATCCAGGTGAATGGTGCAGACTTCAAGCCGATCGAGGTCACACTGAAGGTGGGCGATCCACGACCTCACCATCTCAACGCAGAGAGAAAGAACCCGATATTCGTGAATGACATCACTTCCCCGAGCGCCACGGCCAGCCGCAACGAGCTCGCCTACGACCTTGACCGGGCGCACGTCTTCCACTCCTGGTCGGCCCAGGGGGCCCTCAAACCGCTGGTGATCGCCGGCGGGCAGGGCTCCCGGGTCTGGGATTATGACGGGCGCAGCTATCTGGACTTCTCCAGCCAGCTCGTCAACGTGAACATCGGCCACCAGCATCCGGCCGTCACCGCGGCCATCATCGAGCAGGCCGGTCGGCTCGCCACGGTGGCGCCCTCCACGGCGACCCTGTCCCGCGGCGAGGCCGCTCAGCGCGTCGTCGAACGGGCGCCGGAGGGCTTCAACAAGGTCTTCTTCACCAACGGCGGGGCGGATGCGATCGAGAACGCGATCCGCATGGCGCGCCTGCACACGGGCCGCGACACGGTGCTCTCCACCTACCGCTCGTACCACGGCAACACGGGCGCGGCCATCGTCGCGACCGGCGACTGGCGCCGCATCCCGAATGAGTTCGCCCGCGGGCACGTGCACTTCTTCGGCCCCTACCTCTACCGCAGCGAGTTCTGGGCGACCAGCCCCGAGCAGGAGTCGGAGCGGGCCCTGCGCCACCTCGAGCACGTGATCCAGAGTGAGGGACCCGCCGGCATCGCGGCCGTGCTGCTGGAATCCATCCCCGGCACCGCCGGCGTGCTCGTGCCGCCGCCCGGCTACCTCGCCGGCGTGCGGGCCCTCTGCGACCGGTACGGCATCATGCTGATCCTCGACGAGGTGATGGCCGGCTTCGGCCGCACCGGCAACTGGTTCGCGTTCGACGGCTTCGACGTGGTGCCGGACCTGATCGCTTTCGCGAAGGGCGTCAACTCCGGTTATGTGCCCACCGGCGGTGTGATCATCTCCGACCCCATCGCCCACGACTTCGACACCACGGTCTATCCCGGCGGACTCACCTATAGCGGACATCCGCTGGCGATGGCGTCGATCGTGGCGGCCCTGGATGCCATGAAGAACGAGGGCATCGTGGAGAACGCCGCCCGAATCGGGCGCGACGTGCTCGCGCCCGGGCTCGCCGAACTGGCGGCCAAGCACCCGATCATCGGAGAGGTGCGCGGGGTCGGCGTGTTCTGGGCGATGGAACTCGTCTCCGACCGGGAGACCCGCCAGCCGCTCAGCGGCGCCGTGATGGGCCGGATCAAATCGGAGCTGCTGGCCCGCAACCTGCTGCCGTTCCTGGCCGAGAACCGCATCCACGTGGTGCCGCCCTGCGTCGTCACCGACGCCGAGGTCGCCGAGGCGCTCACTATCTATGACGAGGTCCTCAGCCTCGACCTGCTCGGCTGACGCCCCGCTCACCCTCACCCCGACTCGATGAAGAGAATGAAGAGAGACGAACGCCCATGACCGAACTGCCCCTCATCACCCACTGGGTCGACGGGGCTCCCCTCCGGGGAGCCTCGACCCGCACCGCGCCCGTCTTCAACCCCGCCCTCGGCGCCGTCGCGAAGAACGTGATCCTGGCCAGTGCCACCGACGTCGACACCGCCGTCGCCTCCGCCCACGCCGCCTATCCGCTCTGGCGCGACACATCCCAAGCCAAGCGCCAGGGCGTGATGTTCAACTTCCGCGAGCTGCTGAACGCGCGCAAAGGCGAGCTGGCCGACATCCTCACCGCCGAACACGGCAAGGTCACCTCGGATGCGCTCGGCGAGATCGCGCGCGGCCTCGAGGTCGTCGAGTTCGCGCTCGGCATGCCGCACCTGAGCAAGGGCGAGTACTCCGAGAACGTGTCCACGGGCGTCGACGTCTACACGCTGCGCCAGCCGCTCGGCGTGGTGGGCATCATCAGCCCGTTCAACTTCCCCGCCATGGTGCCCCTCTGGTTCTTCCCGATCGCCATCGCCGCCGGCAACACGGTCGTGCTCAAGCCGAGCGAGAAAGACCCGTCCGCGTCGAACTGGATGGCTGCCCTGATGACCGAGGCCGGCCTGCCCGCCGGTGTGCTCAACGTCCTGCACGGCGACAAGGAAGCCGTCGACGCCCTGCTCGTGCACCCCGACGTGCAGGCGATCTCGTTCGTCGGCTCCACGCCGATCGCGCAGTACATCTACGAGACGGCCGCCCACCACGGCAAGCGCGTGCAGGCCCTCGGCGGCGCGAAGAACCACATGCTCGTGCTGCCCGACGCGGACCTGGACCTGGCCGCGGATGCCGCGGTCAACGCCGGCTTCGGCTCGGCCGGTGAGCGCTGCATGGCAATCAGCGTGGTGGTGGCCGTGGAACCGGTCGCTGACGACCTGGTCGCGAAGATCACCGCACGGCTGAGGGGCCTCAAGGTGGGCGACGGCATGCGCGGATGCGACATGGGACCTCTGATCACGAAGGTACACCGCGACAAGGTGGCCTCCTACATCGACCAAGCCCAGACCGACGGAGCCGAGGTCGTCGTGGACGGCCGCGGCATCGAGGTGGACGGTGACGCGAGCGGATTCTGGCTCGGCCCGACCCTCTTCGACAGGGTCAGCACGGACTCGGACGTCTACCTCGACGAGATCTTCGGCCCGGTGCTCTCCATCGTGCGGGTCGCCAGCTACGCCGAGGGGCTCGACCTGATCAACCGCAGCCGCTACGGCAACGGCACGGCCATCTTCACCAACGACGGCGGTGCGGCCAGACGGTTCCAGAACGAGGTGCAGGTCGGCATGGTCGGCATCAACGTGCCGATCCCGGTGCCCGTGGCCTACCACTCGTTCGGCGGCTGGAAGGACTCCCTGTTCGGCGATGCCAAGGCCTACGGCCCGGCCGGGATCGCCTTCTACACCCGGGAGAAGGCCATCACGAGCCGGTGGCTGGACCCGAGCCACGGCGGCATCAACCTGGGCTTCCCACAGAACGCCTAGGGGATGAGGGAGTGCTTGGCCTGCACGCGGGCGGCCTCGGTGCGGAGCACCTCCAAAACGGTGCGCACGGCGAGGCGCTCGGCCCGGTCGGGGCGCATCAGCGCCACGATCTGGCGTTCGGCGTCCACCCCGCGCAGCGGCTTGAGCACGAGCCGGCCCGGCTGGTCGCCGCCCCAGGTGTACCGGGGCACCAGGGCGATGCCGAGGCCTGCCACGACGAACGCCTCGATCACTCGCAGGTCGGCGAACTGCTGGGCGACAGTGATCTGGCTGCCGGCCTTCTGCTCGATCTGGTGCAGGATGCGCTCGAACGGGTAGCCGGTCGGCGCGCCGATCCAGGTCTCGCCGATGACGTCCGCCGGAGTGATCCACGACCGGGAGGCCAGCCGGTGGTCGGCCGGCACCCCGACGTCGAGCGGCTCGGTCATCAGCGGGACCACCGTCAGGCCCCGACCGCCCCAGGGGAGCTGGCCGCGCAGGCTGTAGGCGAGCACGATGTCGTACTCCGCCGTGAGCGCGGGGAAGTCGCTCAGTTCCGGGTCCTTATCGGTGCAGTTGACGACGAGTCCGGGCACGGCGGCGATGGCCTTCACCGCGCCCGGCAGCAGCATCTCGCCCGCGGTCGGAAACGTGACCAGGCTCACCTCGCCGGTGGCGTCGTTGCGGAACTCGTCCCAGACCGCTCGGGCGCGGGCGAGGGCGACCGCGACATCCGTTGCGCTGCGGGCCAGGGCGCGGCCGGCATCCGTCAGAATGAGGCCGCGACCGCTGCGCTCGGTGAGCGGCAGGCCGGCCTCGCGTTCGAGCACTTTCAGCTGCTGCGAGACAGCGGATGGCGTACGGTGCGTGGCGCGGGCAACCTCAGTGATGCTGTGGCGTTCGGCCAGTTCGCGGAGAAGTTCGAGTCGTTGGACATCCATGTAGTAACGCTACACACTCCGTGCAGAACTATGCGATTGTGCTGCAAGGTTAAAGATGATGGACTATCTACGTCGAACTCGTGCAATGGTGCCTCCGTCTCCCCGACACTCAACCCCATTTCCCGAAAGGTACGACCGTGTTTGTTCTTCTCGCCGTTCTCGTTCTCATCGTCATCTCCTCCGTCGTTGCCGTCGTCGTCGACGTGCACAAGGACGGATTCCGCCGCGTTCCCGAGCGCAAGCTCGTTCGTATCTTCTAGAGCAACGCCTGCTTCAGGTTCACCGACCGGCCGATGGCCTAAAGTTGGTCCTGTGACGGACACACGCCAGCAGCTCATCGCCCACATCTCAGCCGAGGCCGTTTTTCACGGGGACTTCACCCTGACCAGCGGCAAGAAGGCGACGTATTACGTCGACCTGCGCAAGGTCAGCCTCGACCACCGCGTCGCTCCACTGATCGGCCAGGTCATGCTCGACCTGATCGCGCACATCCCGGATGTCACCGCGGTCGGCGGCATGACCATGGGCGCCGACCCGGTGGCGGCGGCCATCCTGCACCAGGGCGTGGCCCGCGGGGCCGCGTATGACGCCTTCGTCGTGCGTAAGGAGCCCAAGGACCACGGCCGGGGCAAGCAGGTCGAGGGACCTGATCTCGCCGGCAAGCGCGTCGTCGTGCTCGAGGACACGTCCACCACGGGCGGTTCGCCCCTGGCGGCGATCGACGCGCTCCTCAAGGTCGGTGCGATCATCGCCGGCGTAGCCGTCGTGGTCGACCGAAACACCGGCGCGCGCGAAGTGATCGAAGCCGCGGGCTACCCCTACTACGCCGCGATCGGCCTTGAGGACCTGGGGCTGAACTAGTGCCCGCAGACGAGGTGCCCGGCGAGGACGGAATGAAGTGGCTGGCATCTCAGCTCGGTGACGGTGCGCGCCCGGCCCTGCCGGATGAATATTCGCCCCGCCAGTCGCCGCGGTGGCCGAGAACCTCCCGCATTGTTCCACCGGCACCCGCCGAGCCGTCGACCCATACCGGCGTCTTCCTCTGGGGGCTCAAGCCGACCTCCCAGCCTGACCCTCGGCTCGCCAAGGGTGCCGCGGCTCGGGCCGCCGCTGCTGCGGCTGGTCCTGCTCCGGCGCCTCCGGCCGCTCCTGTGCCTTCGTCGGGAGCGACGCCTTCGGCTGGAGCGACGCCTTCGTCTGCGGGGCCGGCCAATGTGACAGGAACCGTGCCGATCACGACCGCGGCCCTGTTCGTCCTGACGCCCGCAAACCCGGCGCGTGCTGCTTCCGCAGTCGGTGCCGCTGCTTCCGGTGCTGCTTCGTCTGCCGAGTCGACTGCGGCCGCGTCCTCGTCTGCGGCCGCGTTTTCCGAGCTCCAGCCGGCCGCGTTCGCGCCCTCGGCCGCTGTCAGGTCGGCCGCTTCGTCCGCCGCGCTCACGGCTGACTCGGCCTCGGAACTGACGCCCGCCGAAACACGCTCGGCCTCAGCTTTGCGGCCCACCCCGTGGGCGCCCGACGCGTCGGCACCGGCACCTCTGGCACCCGTCGAGGCTCCCGCGCCCCTGCCGGTGCCCGGCGGGACCGGGCCGGACGAGTCTGACCGGAGCGGCGGCATCCGTTCGGAGAAAGCCGATCTCGCACCGGCGCCGTGGTGGACCACCGTCACGCAGTCACCGCTCGAGCTGACCGCCGAGGAGATTGCGGCCGCCGATCTGCTGGCCGGGCGCACGCCGCCTGCTCCCGACCCCGAGCCGGCCGCGCTGCCGGCTCCGGTCTCCGCCCGCGGCCGTCTTCGCGCACGACTGGCCGCGTCGCTGTCGGTTCCGGCCCCGCTCGCGGGCCAGGCCCGCGACGCCGCCGGGATCGCTGGAGCCGAGGCACGAGTTGCGGCGGGAGCCGCGGCCGTTGTTGCCGCCTCGGGTGCCCCGTTAGCCGCGGCAGCCATCCCGGCGCCGAAGACAGCCGTCCGAGCACCGGACGCCCGTGCAGGCACACGGCTGGCCGAGACGGCGGCGCAGGCCTCGGCTGCGGCCCGCGCCGCGCCCACCGCACCGCCGGCCCACCTGTCCGGCGCGCCCGTGTCCGCCGCCACTGCTTCCCCCGAACCCGCACCAGCCGGGGCGGGGGCCGGTACCCACGCCGGTGCGAGTACTGCTGCCACCACTCCGCGGCCCGCGTCGGGCCCGACGAGTCCGTTCGGCGCGGTATCCCCGCGCCCCTCGTCGGGCACGAACTCCTCGTCGGGCGTGGCCACTCCGGTCGGAGCGAACGGCCGGCGTTCCGCCGTGGACGCGGCGCTGTCCGGTGCCGGTGCCGCGCGGCCTGCCTCGGCCGGTCGCCCGCCCGGAGGCAGCCGCCCCGGCAGACCCCGGCTTCTGATCTGGAGCGTCGGCGGCCTGGTGCTCGTGCTCGCGCTGGCGGCACTGTTCTTCCTCGGGCAGAGCCTGGCCGGCGGCGACCCTGCCCCCGTTGCGGTGGCCACGTCCAGCGCCACACCTGCCCCGAGCGCCACCCCGAGTGCGGCACCGTCGGCGCCGCCCGAGGCCACCGGCCCGCAGCCGGTCGGCGTGCACCAGTGGGACACCCTATTCGGCGGCGAATGTCTGCAGCCGTACGTGACACCCTGGGAAGAGGAGTTCACGGTCGCCGACTGCGCCACCCCGCATGCAGCTCAGCTCGTGTACCGCGGTGTGTTTGCCGGGGATGCCGCCACAGCCTTCCCTGGCGAGGCCGAGCTGGCCGGGCAGATCAACCTGCTCTGCAGCGCGAACGGCGTCATCGACCTGGCCGCGGCCTCGGCCTACGACGACGTGCAGGTGCAGGGTAGTTACCCGATCACCGAGGAACAGTGGTCCGATGGCGGCCGCTCCTACTACTGCTTCGTGAGCCGGGCCTCCGGCGAGCCGATGAACGCGAGCATCGCGGGCCCCGGACCGGGACCCGCCGCATAACCGCTCCGGAGCATCCGTCACCGACGTCTGCCGCCCGGCTGCGACGGGAGCGACCGAACCTAGATCGCGTCGGACTCCACGGGCTCCTTGGAGACCAGCTCGTGCACGCCGGAGAGGATCTCGTCCGGGCGGAACGGGTAGCGGTGCACCTCAGCGTCGTCACTGATGCCGGTCATCACGAGAATGGTGTGCAGCCCGGCCTCGATCCCGGCGATGATGTCGGTGTCCATCCGATCACCGATCATGGCCGTGTTCTCCGAGTGCGCGCCGATCTTGTTCATCGCCGAGCGGAACATCATCGGGTTCGGCTTGCCCACCACATAGGGCTCCATGCCGGTGGCCTTGGTGATCAGGGCCGAGATCGCACCCGTGGCGGGCAGGGGGCCGTCCGAACTGGGGCCGGTCGCATCCGGGTTCGTCGAAATGAAGCGGGCACCGTTCAAGAGCAGTCGGATCGCCTTGGTGATGGCCTCGAACGAGTAGTTGCGGGTTTCGCCCACCACCACGTAGTCCGGGTTCGTCTCGGTCATGATGAAGCCCGCCTCGTGCAGGGCGGTCGTGAGCCCGACCTCACCGATCACGAAGGCGGTGCCGCCGGGTGCCTGGGAGCGGAGGAAGTCGGCCGTCGCCAGCGCGGAGGTCCAGATGCGGTCTTCGGGCACGTTCAGGCCCGAGGCGCGCAGGCGGGCACTGAGGTCCCGGGGGGTGAAGATCGAGTTGTTCGTGAGCACCAGGAACGGCGTGCCGGCGTCGCTCCACTGCTGCAGCAGCTGCGCCGCTCCCGGCAACGGACTGTTTTCATGCACGAGCACGCCATCCATATCGGTGAGCCAGCATTCGATGTCTTCGCGGCGTGTCATTGGGTGCTCCCTCGGTTCGGGAACAAGCCTAGCGGCGCGAGGTTTCCGGACGGTTACGAGGTGAGCCAGATCGACCGGGCCGCCGCAGACGACAGCCGACGGATTCCGCCGCCAGGTAGCCGCACCACGCCGGGTTCGAGAACGGTGAGCCGGGTTCCCGGGCCGACCCGGTGCACGGCAAGGTCGCGCAGGATGTCCGGGTCGCGGTCGCTGATGCGCACGACCTCCCCGACGTGGCCGGGTGCGGCCTCGGCCAGCAGGATGGCGTCCGGCCGGGTCAGGCTGCCGTCTTCGGCCGGGATCGGGTCCCCGTGCGGGTCGGCCGACGGATTCCCGAGCCGGTCGTCGATCGCCGCCAGCAGCCGGTCCGAGATCGAATGCTCGAGCACTTCCGCCTCGTCGTGCACCTCGTGCCAGTCGTAGCCCATCTCCCGCACGAGCCAGGTCTCGATCAACCGGTGCCGGCGCACCACCGCGGTTGCCCGCAGGAAACCGGTCCGGCTCAGGGTGAGCGGCCCGTAGGGGACGTGCTCGATCAGGCCTCCGGCGGCGAGCTTCTTCACCATCTCGGTGACCGACGACGGCGCCACCCCCAGCCGCGCGGCCAGCACCGAAGGCGTGATCGGACTCGGCTGCCATTCGGTGTGCGCGTAGATGGTCTTGAGGTAGTCCTCGGCCGCGGGTGTGGGGTGTTTCATCACGCCCCGGTGAACACGAGCACGAGCAGCACCACGTTCAGGGCCACCAGAAGCAGGGCGCAGACGGCCCCGGCGACCGTCGTGTACCAGCGGTTGGCGTGTTCGCCGAGCACTCCGCGCTGCATGGTGAGCCAGACCAGGGGGATCAGCGCGAACGGGATGCCAAACGACAGGACGACCTGGCTGAGCACCAGGGCCTCGGTCGGGTCGAAACCCACGCCCAGGATCAGCAGCGCGGGAATGAGGGTGACCACGCGGCGCGCCAGCAGCGGCACGCGCACGTGCAGCAGGCCGTGCATGATCTCCGCGCCCGCGTACGCTCCGACCGAGGTGGACGCCAGCCCGGAGGCGAGCAGCCCGACCGCGAACACCGTCGCAATCACGGGCCCGAGGGTTGCCTCGAGGGCGGCGTGGGCGCCCTCGAGCGTATCGGTCCCGGCGACGCCCTGCAGAGCGGATGCCGCAAGCAGCAGGATCGACAGGTTCACCGTGCCGGCGATGGCCATCGCGATGGTGACGTCCCATTTGGTGGCCCAGAGCAGGCGTCGCGTTGCCGGGCCGCCCGCCACGACGGGGAATCGGTCCCGGGTGAGCGCGGAGTGGGCGTAGATGGCGTGCGGCATGATCGTCGCGCCGAGGATGGACGCGGCCAGGAGCACCGAATTCGCGCCCTCGAACCGCGGCACGAGGCCGGCGACGACACTGCCGGCATCCGGCGGAGCGAAGAACACCCCGGCCGCGAAGCCCACGGTGATGATGAGCAGCAGTGCCACGATGACGCGTTCGAAGGTGCGCGGGCCGCGGCGGGTCTGCACCGTGAGCACGATCATCGAGATGACCCCGGTGATCACGCCGCCGGCGAGCAGGGGGAGGCCGAAGAGTAGGTTCAGGGCGACCGCGCCGCCGATGATCTCGGCCAGGTCGGTGGCCATGGCCACCAGTTCCGCCTGCACCCAGTAGAGGCGGCGGGTGAGCGGGCGCCGAATGCGTCGCCCGAGGATTTCCGGCAGACTCGTGCCGGTCACGATGCCGAGCTTGGCCGAGAGGTACTGGATCAGCCAGGCCATCACGTTGCCGGCCACGACCACCCAGACCAGCAGGTAGCCGTAGCGGGCGCCGGCCGTCATGTTGCTGGCGACGTTGCCGGGGTCGAGGTAGGCCACGCCCGCGACGAGGGCAGGGCCGAGCAACCAGAGCAGGTGAGAGGATGCCACGGTGGCGATCTCCGGGACCGGCTTCCTCGCATCCGTGCGCATGTTGTTTTTCGCCACACCGGAAGGATAGGGCAGATTTAGGTGCGCCGAAAGATCAGCGTCTGTTTGGGCGGCTGGGCAAAGCAACGTTTCGGCGCGGTCGTGCGTTTGAGTACGCAAGCAGAGTGAGGAAACGGGTTCATGGTCGGTGGGGCCGAGGCCTACGTGCGGCGGGCCATCCTCAGCGGCTACCTCGACGAGGGCCGGAAACGCACCCCTGTGGAACCGGATCGCCCACCTGGCCTCGCTGAAGCTGAACTGACGCTACTCCTCGCGCAGGTCCTCGGGGATCGTGGTAATGGGCACGGCACTCGTGCCGCGGGTGCGCATCGTCTCGCGGCCGGCCTTGTAGAGCTCGGACAGGATCGGCACGCCCGAGAGCAGCACGATGCCGATGATGAAGAATTCGGAGTACTTCGCCACGAACTCGATCTGGCCCAGCAGAAATCCGACGAGGGTGAGGCCGACACCCCAGGCGAAGGCACCGACCAGGTTGAAGAGCACGAAGGTGCGGTATTTCATCCGGCCGACGCCGGCGGCGACCGGCACGAACGCACGGAACACAGGCAGGAAGCGGGCGATGATGACGGCCTTGCCGCCGTGCTTGGCGAAGAACGCGTTGGTGCGTTCCACGTTCTTTGGGTTGAACAGGCGGTTCTGTTCGCGGGCGAAGACGGCGGGACCGGCCTTGCGACCGATGTAATAGGCAAGCTGGTCGCCGGAGAACGCGGCGATGAAGATGACCAGGCAGGTCACCCAGATCGGGAACGGCACATCCCCGGTGGCGGTGAGCAGTCCCACGGTGAAGAGGAGCGAGTCTCCGGGCAGGAAAGACAAGACGATGAAGCCGGTCTCGACGAAGACGACGCCGGCGACGCCCAGCAGCACGAACGACCCGAACCAGCCGATCAGCCACTCCGAGTCGAGAAAGTCGATACCGAAGAGCGTGGGATGCATGGTGCTGGTTCCTTCCGGGCGGGGTGCGAGCCGGCGAAACGCGAACCCTGCAGGCCAGAGTACCCGACGGCATGCCCGGCACGCCCTGCGGTGCCCGGCGGGATACGGTGGACCGGTGCAAGAACCGCAGAACCCCACGCCCGAACTGTCCACCCACGGCGTCGGACCCTGGGCCGGAGAGTGGCCCGAGGAGTCGTTCTACGACCGCGAGCTGCTCGAGCGAGGCGACACGCGCAACGTGATCGACCGCTACCGCTACTGGAGCATGGCCGCGATCGTCGCCGACCTCGACGAGAAGCGGCATCCGTTTCACGTCGCCATCGAGAACTGGCAGCACGACATGAACATCGGCTCGATCGTGCGCAGCGCCAACGCGTTCGCCGCCGACACGGTGCACATCATCGGGCGCAAGCGGTGGAACAAGCGCGGGGCCATGGTCACCGACCGGTACCAGCACGTGTTGCACCACCCGGATGTCGCATCCTTCGTCGAGTGGGCCGCCGCCGAGACCGTGCCGATCATCGCCATCGACAACGTGCCCGGCAGCGTGATCATCGAAACCTTCCGCTTCCCCGAGCGCTGCGTGCTCCTGTTCGGGCAGGAGGGTCCCGGCCTCTCTCCCGAAGCGATCGAGGCAGCGGATGCCGTCGTCGAGATCAGCCAGTTCGGCTCCACCCGCTCGCTCAACGCGTCGGCCGCCGCGGCCGTCACCATGCACAACTGGGTGTTGCAGCACCGGTTCTGAGCGGGCATTTCACCACCCGCCGATCCCTCCACAATCACGGCCTGATCGGGTCATCCACAGGGTGCCTGTGGGTGGGCGGATGCCGCGGGCAATGTCGGTGGGTGCCCGTAGCGTGTGTGTCATGAAGCCCTCATTCATCGAAGAGCAGGAGGCCCTCGGGGAGTATTTCGAGGCGATCGCGGCGGCCGAACGGGCTATCGCCGGCGCCTGCGCCCGGCGGGCGGAGCTGGTCGAGGCGGGGCGCCGCTTCGGGCAGGCCCGGGCGAACGCGGCGGCGGTGATGCTCGCGGCGTTGAGCCTGCAGGGGCCGGGGGAGGAACGCACCCTGACGCAGCTCACGGCGGATGTGTTCGCCGACATCATCCTCGACGGGGTCACCCCGTCCGGCCTCGGCACGGGCATCCGGGGTGCGGTGACGGTGACGGTGACCGTGCCGGTGCTGACTCTGATGGGGTTGAGTGAGGAGCCGGGGTTCCTGGAGGGGTATGGTCCGATCGACCCGGACACGGCCCGGCAGCTCGCGGCCGGGGCGCCGAGTTTCACCCGGATCCTGGTGCACCCGGAGACGGGGGCGGTGCTGTCGGTCGGCCGGGACCGGTACACGGTGCCGGAAGACCTGAAACGGTTCCTCCGGGTGCGAGATAAGACCTGCCGGTTCCCCGGCTGCAACCGGTCGGCGGCGCATTGCGATCTGGACCATTCCCTGGATTGGCAGTTCGACGGGCTGACCGCGCACGACAACCTCGCGCACCTGTGCCTGGCGTGTCATGCGTTGAAGAGCGAGACCGGGTGGCAGGTGTTGCACCATCGGTGATGGCACCCTTGAGTGGACGTCGCCGACCGGGCGCACGTTCGTGAGTGAGCCGGCCACGGTCATCCGCACGGCGTCGCCTGTGCCGAGACCCGCACCGGAACCGCGCACGCCCGATCCCGATCCCGAGCCCGACCCGGCGCCGTACTAACGGTCGGCTCGCCCGGCCGCAGATCCAGAACTCAGTCCCGACCCCAGCGGCTCAGTCGGTGCTTTGAGGGGCTAGCGTTGGGTCATGACTGCGATCACTGACGATCTGCCCGCCCGCCTCCTTCACGAAGAGCACGATGGGTGGCAGGCGATTCTCGCCGGCCGCGGCGGAGACTATTACCGGCGAACGATGACCGCGGACGGACTGCTGATCCTGCCGGGCAGGATCGTCACCCGCGACGAAGCGATCGCCTTCTTCAAGGAGATGCCCGCCATCACGAGCTACCAGCTGCGCGAGCCGGCCGTGGTGCGTCAGAACGAACACGCCGGGGTGCTCGTCTACCGGCTCCTGGCCCACCGCGGAGACGAGGTGATCGAGGCGAACGCGGCCACGACCTACGTATTCGCTGACGGCGGCTGGTGCGTCGCGACGCACCAGCAGACCGCCCTGTAACGGCAGAGAGGGGCAGTTTTTCCGCTCCGTTGCGGGCCGTCCCGGCAGGGTTGTGAACGCCGGAGCCCGGGGATACCGTGGCTGTCAAACTGCCACAGAAGGGACTCCGGCCATGGCTGATTTCAGTAATGAGGGACTAGCGGACCTGTACCGTCGATCCGGTTCGGTGTCGAGTGCCTACGTTGACGTGACCCAGGATGCGCAGAACCCCCGGCGCACCTCCTCCCTGCGCCAACGCACACTGCGGGAGGCGCTGACCGACGCCGGTGCCCCGGAGATCGACATCAGCACCATCATCGAGCTGATTGAGGAGCCGCCGGGCGTGGGCGGTCCGATGGGCCGGCTGATGTTCGTGCGGCAGGGCGTGGTCGAATTCAACGAGGTGCTCTCGGGGGAGCCGCTCGGCGAGTTGCTGGTCTCCTACGGGCCGGTGCCCGCTCTGATCCCCCTGCTGATCCACCGCCCGCGGGACCTCAGCTACGTGGTGGCCGAGGCCGGGCGCGACGGCGGCGAGGTCACCCTCTACCGGCTCAGCCGCTCGCACCCGGTCTCCAAGGTGAAGGTGGAGGGCGACACGGAGTTTCTCACGAAGGTGGGTTCCGAAGACGACTTCCTCGCGAACGGGCGCTATCAGCACCACACCGAGGAGGTGTGGAAGCGCAACGAGGGCCAGATCTCCGCCGCGATCGACGAGGTCGTGCGGGACAGTAAGGCCGAGCTGCTCGTGCTCACCGGCGACGTGCGTGCCCGCCAGTTGCTCGTCGACCAGCTCTCTCCCGCAAGCCGCGCGGTGCTGCACGTCGTTCCCACGAACACCCGCCCGGGTGGTGCCACGCAGGAGGAACTCGAAGGTGACCTCAATCGCCACCTCGCGGCGATTCTCGCGCAGGAGGAGCACGACGCCCTCGAGCGGCTGGGGACGGGACAGGGCAGCGGCCTCTCCGAGCTCGACTTCGCGGCCGTAGTGCGGGCCATGCAGCAGGGCCAGGTCGATGTGCTGATGCTGGCCCCGGACCGGATGACGGGGACGACTCTGATCGCCCTCGACCGCGAGCCGTGGCTGGCAGCCACCTCGGCCGATGCCCTCGGCGCAAGTGAGCTCGGATCGGTGCCGGCCGCCGACGCGCTGATCCGTGCGGCGATGCTGACGGATGCGCGGGTGATGGTGGTGTCTCCCGGAGAGCTTCCGGCGGAGACGAGCGCCGCCGCTCTGCTGCGCTGGTCGACCCTCCCGGCCTCGGCCGAAGCTCCCACCCCCGCGGAGGCCGAGCTCGCGAAGCTTCCCAGCCGCGGCGACGCGGTGACATTCCCGCGTCGTCGCGCAGCATCCGGTACTCCGGAGTCTTAGCCGCGGCCAGAACGGCGTTCGCTGTGGCGAAGGCCACGGTGCCGTCCGGGCGGCACCCGGGGCGCGCAGGCCTGAGCCGTGGCACGCGGCACGTCGATCTCTCGTTCTATACTGACTAGTCAGTACAAACGAGAGGATCGACGTGCAGTCGACAGTAAGGGCGCACGACCTGGCCCTGCGATTCAAGCGGGGCTCGGTTTACGGGCCCCTGAGCTTTGAGGCCGGCACCGGCCTCACCGTGCTCTGCGGCCCCACCGGCAGCGGCCGGACCAGCCTGATGCTGACCCTGGCCGGTCGCATGAAGCCGAGCGAGGGAACCCTCGAGGTGCTCGGCCACGAGCTGCCCCGCCGGGCCCGCCGGGTGCAGAAGCGCACCGGCATCTCGGGCTTCCACGAAATCGACACCCTCGAGGAATCGGTCACCGTCGGCGCCGCAATCCGTGAGCGCACGGCCTGGATCTCTCCCTGGTGGGCGTTCATCCGCTCGGTCGACGACACCGAGGTGCGCCGCGTCTGCGCCCCCGTGTTCGGCGGAGTGCCGATTCCGGCTGCCGACACCGTGATCTGGGACCTCAATGAGGTGCAGACCGTGCTGCTGCGGGCCGCGCTCGCGGTCATGAACGAGCCGAGCATCCTCTTCTTCGACCAGGTCGAGCAGGTGCACGCACCGGAGTCCCGGCGCATCCTCTGGCAGCGCCTCGCCTGTGTCGCCGCCGCCGGAACCAGCGTGATCGCGTCCGCGACCGCGCCCGAAACCGAGATGTGGGCCGAGCTCGGCATCGACCCGACCGTTGTCATGATGATCAAGGCTGGGATGACCCCGTCCGTTCCACTGAATCAGGAGACCCGCTGAATGTTCGCCTTCCTCTCCTCCGGCACCGAGCTGCACCGCTTCGGCAAGGGCAAGATGCCCAAGATCGCCCTCGTCGTGCTCATGTTCATCCCGCTCATCTACGGGGCGCTCTACCTCTGGGCCTTCTGGGCGCCCGACCACGAACTCGACCACCTGCCCGTGGCGCTGGTCAACGGAGACACCGGCGCCAGCCGGGACGGTGAACCGGTCACCGCCGGCCAGGATCTGGTTGACGAGCTGGTCGACGGCCACGAGCTCGGCTGGATCGTGACGAACGGGACGGATGCCGCCGCGGGCGTCAGGGACGGCGACTACTACTTCTCGGTCACCATCCCGAGCGACTTCTCGGCCAGCGCCGTCTCCGCCGGCACCGACACCCCGCTTTCGGCCACCGTGCAGGTCGACTACAACGACAGCAACAGTTTCCTCGCCACCACCATGGGCAAGCAGGCCATGGTTCAACTGCGGGACGCGGTCGCCACCGAGATCGGCGACCAGACCGTCAATGCGCTCCTGGTGGGGGTTAACGAGGCCGGTGACGGCATCCGTTCGGCAGCGGATGGCGCCGGCCGGCTGTTCGACGGGCTCACCACAGCGTCGGCCGGGACCGGCTCCCTCCTGGTCGGCCTCGATGCCCTTGCCGAGGGAGCGCTCACCCTCGACGACGACGGCGTCGCGCGCCTCACCGACGGCGCCGGCACCCTGGCGACCGGACTGGACACGCTGTCCGACGGCGCCCGGGCGCTCGCCAGCTCCTCGGTGACCCTCTCCGACGGCACCGTGCAGGTGTCCGAGGGGCTGCAGGCCGCCGCCGCGGGGGCCGCGACCCTGTCCGAGAAGTCGGTGGGACTCGCCGACGGCGCCGACCGGATCGCCGACGGAACCGTTACCCTCGCCGGCGGCACCGCCTCGGTGTCGACCGGACTGAAGGACCTGCTCCTGCAGATGCAGGCGGCACCGGCAGGCACCCCGGTGTCGGCGTTCCTGCCGGCCGTGGAGCAGCTCGGCGCCGGCGCCGCCACCGTGAACACGGGCGCTCAGGGGGCGCTCACGCAGACCCAGACCTATGCCGGACTCAGCGCCCAGTTCTCCGCCGGGACTCAGGAACTCTCCGGCAGGCTGACCGCCGGGGCACCCGGCGCCGCCGAGGTCGCCACCGGTGCCGGGCAGCTCGCGGCCGGCGCGGCGTCCTTGGCGGACGGGGCCGGAACCGCGGCCTCCGGTGCTCACGCACTCTCCGCGGGGAGCACGGAACTCGCGGCGGGCACGGCGGCCCTGGTCGGTGGAACCAGCGAGCTCGCCGCCGGCGGTTCGAGCCTGAATACCGGCGCCGCCGAACTCGCCACCGGCAGCGGCACCCTCTCCGACGCCCTCGCCGAGGGCGGGCAGAGCGCCCCGGACCTCTCCGCCGACCAGATCGCAGCGAAGACGGCCGTGATCGCCAGCCCGGTCACGCTCGTGCAGAAGTGGGAGAACGCCTCCGGTAGCTTCGGCGAGGGGTTCGCACCCTTCTTCCTGGCCCTGGCCACCTTCGTCGGCGGGCTGATCACCTGGCTGATCCTGCGGGCGCTGCCCACCCGGGCCCTCGCCAGCGCCGCCTCCGGCCTGCGATCGACCATGACCGGCTTCCTGCCGGCGATGGCCATCGGGCTCGCCCAGGTCGTGATCATGGTGCTTGTGCTGGTCTACGGGATCGGCCTGCAGCCCGAACACTGGCTCGGGATGAGCGCGTTCCTCTACCTGACGACGCTCGCCTTCCTGGCCCTGCAGCAAATGTTCATTATCCTGCTCGGCACCGCGGCGGGCCGGGTGGTCAGCCTCGTGCTGCTCATGCTGCAGCTGAGCTCGTCGGGCGGGACCTACCCGGTGGAGACCACGCCTGTGTTCTTCCAGGTGCTGCATCCGTTCATGCCGGCGTCGTACGTCGTGACCGGGCTGCGCGAACTGATCACCGGCGGCATCGACTCTAGACTGTGGGTTTCGGTAGTCGTTCTCGCCGTCATGCTGGTCGGCTCGATCGCGATCAGCGCCTGGAGCGCCGGCCGCCAGCGGATCTGGACCGTGGGCCGGCTGCACCCCGAACTGACCATCTAGAGCGGTCCCGGCCGGCACCGAACCTGCCGGCACCGAACCTGCCCGTGGAAAGGAACTCCAATGGCACGCGCCACCGGAACGAAACGCGCCATCCTCGACGCCACGCTGGAGCTGGCCGCGACCAGGGGCATCAGCGGCACCACGATGGATGAGGTCGCCGAGCGGGCCGGGGTGGCCAAGGGCAGCCTGTATTACAACTTCAGCTCCAAAGACAAACTGTTCGAGGAACTGCTGCAGGAGGGGGTCGGCGCGCTCGCCGAGACCCTCCGCCAATCGTCGGCCGGTCTGCACGGCAGCGCGGCCCTCGAGGCGCTGGTGCACGCGCTGCTCGACCGGATCGCGGCGAACACAGCACTGTCCAAGCTGATGGCGGCGGAGATCTTCCGCACCGACCGCACCTGGCAGAAGACGCTCTTTGCGCTGCGGCACGAGGCCCTCGCCGTGTTCGCCGACGCGATCGCGGAGGCGAAACCGGGCAGCCGTGCCGACGCGACCTGCGGCCTGATGGCATCGAGCGTGTTCGGCGCCGTGCTGATGGCGGGCCTGGAATGGCTCGTTTTCGAACCGGACCGGCCGCGGGACGAGGTCGCCGCGGCCATCCTCGGTTCCCTCTCCGGCGGCCTGTTCGGCGAGGAGCGGTCCGGGCCTTGTTAGGATCGAGTGTGACCGGCGACAATTTGATTGAACAGCCCGAGACCCTTCTTCCCGCGGAACCGGAGGTGATCGAGGCGCTCCGCCGAGCCGAAAGCGGCAGCATTTCCGGCGTGGTGGAGGCTCATCCGACGTCCTCCCTGGCGTGGGCCGTGCTGGCCGACGCCACGCACCTCGAGGGTCGAACCCTGGAGTCGTATGCCTATGCGCGCGTGGGCTACCACCGCGGTCTCGACGCGCTCCGCAAGGCAGGCTGGCACGGCCAGGGCCCGGTGCGCTGGACCCACGAACCCAATCGCGGAGTCCTGCGGGCGCTCTACGCGCTGCGCCGGGCCGCGGGCGAGATCAATGAACAGAACGAGTTCGAGCGTCTCACCACCTTCCTGAACGGCGCCGATCCCACGGTGATTAGCCGCCTTGATCAGGAAACCATCACGCCGGACGGCTATCGGGCCACCGACCCGGCCCCGCCGACCGAGGCGTTCTTTATCCGAGGAGAAAACTAAATGCCAGCGATCGTTCTGATCGGAGCCCAGTGGGGCGACGAGGGTAAGGGCAAGGCCACCGACCTCCTCGGCAGCCGGGTTGACTACGTGGTCAAATTCAACGGCGGAAACAACGCCGGCCACACCGTGGTCATCGGCACCGAGAAGTACGCGCTGCACCTGCTCCCGTCGGGCATCCTCACCTCCGGTGTCACGCCGATCATCGCCAACGGCGTGGTCGTCGATATCGAGGTGCTTTTCGAAGAACTTGACGCGCTGATCTCCCGCGGCGTAGACGTGTCCGGGCTCAAGGTGAGCGCCAACGCTCACATCATCACCCAGTACCACCGCACGGTCGACAAGGTCACCGAGCGTTTCCTCGGCAAGCGCCAGATCGGTACCACCGGCCGTGGCATCGGCCCGACCTACGCCGACAAGATCAACCGCGTCGGCATCCGCGTGCAGGACCTGTTCGACGAGAACATTCTGCGCCAGAAGGTCGAGGGTGCCCTGGCCCAGAAGAACCACCTGCTGGTCAAGGTCTACAACCGTCGCGCGATCACGGTCGACGAAATTGTCGAGGACCTGCTCAGCTACGCCGAGCGCCTGCGCCCGATGGTCGCCGACACCGCCCTGCTGCTGCACGAGGCCCTCACCGCCGGAAAGACCGTGCTCTTCGAGGGCGGCCAGGCCACGATGCTGGATGTCGACCACGGCACCTACCCGTTCGTCACCTCCTCGAACGCGACCTCCGGCGGCGCTGTGACCGGCTCGGGCATCGGCCCGAACCGGATCGACCGGATCATCGCCGTCGTCAAGGCGTACACGACCCGCGTCGGCGCAGGCCCGTTCCCGACCGAATTGTTCGACGAGTCGGGCGAGTTCCTGCGCGCCAACGGCTTCGAGTTCGGCACCACCACGGGGCGCCCGCGCCGCTGCGGCTGGTACGACGCGCCCGTCGCCCGTTACACGGCCCGCATCAACGGGGTGACCGACTTCGTGCTGACCAAGCTCGACGTGCTGACCGGCCTGGACACGATTCCCGTCTGCGTCGCGTACAGCGTCGACGGCGTGCGCTTCGACGAGGTGCCCGTGTCGCAGTCCGACTTCCATCACGCGAAGCCCATCTTCGAGCACTTCCCCGGCTGGACCGATGACATCACGGGCGCGCGCACCTTCGAGGACTTGCCGCGGAACGCGCAGGCCTACGTGCTCGCGATCGAGAAGATGAGCGGCGCCCGCATCTCGGCGATCGGCGTCGGTCCCGGCCGCGAGGAGATCATCTCGCGCCACGATCTCGTCGACTGAGGTAGCGCGGCTGCGAGCTGCGAGCTGCGAGCTGCGAGCTGCGGGCTGCGGGCGGTGCTGAAGGGCTCCGCCCGGTGCCCGGACGAATTCGACGGAGATTGTGCTGCTGGGGGGCGAAAACCGGCCCGCGGCATCCGTTCTCGGCTCAATCTCCGTCGAAATCGTTCACGCCGACCTGACCGCTGCCGTTCATTCGGTGGCAACCTGGCGCTGCCACAGTGTCGGCATGACTGCCGAACGACCTCAGAGCATCGCCATCGTGGGCCACTATGTGCGGCTCGAACCTCTCACCCGCGCGCTGCTGCCCGAGCTGCACGGCGCGATCGCGCATCCAATGGTTTTCGACGGCGGTTTTGGCGGCGGCCCGGGTGGGCTCCGCACCGACCCGGCCGAGTTCACCGACTGGGCGGATGCCTACGTTCACTGGGCGGGACTCCCCTACGCGGTGCGCGTGGCCGGCGGCCCGCACGCCGGTGACCTCGTGGGCATGTCCACGCTCGGCGACCTGCACCTGGAACACGAGTCGGCCCATGTGGGCTGGACCGCCTACGATCCGCGGGTCTGGGGCACCGCCGTCAACGCGGAGACGAAGCTACTGCTGCTCGGGCTGGCCTTCGACCACGGGTTCGGTCGGGTGAAGATCCAGGCGGATGTGATGAACGTGCGGTCCTGCGCGGCCATCGCGGGCATCGGGGCCACGTATGAGGGGATTATCCGCCGGGAGCGGCGCCGGGCTGACGGCAGCTGGCGGGACACCGTGATCTACTCGATCCTCGACAACGAGTGGCCTCGGGTGCGGGCCGGGCTGCGGGCGCGGCTCGACGGGTACGGCGCGCGATCGGTTCAGTACCGGGTGCGGCCGCTCGAGACGAGAGACGTGGCCTGACGGCGACGCCGCCGGATGCCCGTTTGCGTCGTCCGGCGCGTTCCGGCGCGTGCTGCGGGCCGCGGTCGAGCGCGTCCGTGCGGAGTGTCGGCGGGGCGCGGTACAGTCGGCAGGTGAGAGACGTTTCCGCCGCCGGACGAATCCGGGTCACCCTGCAGTTCATGGGCATGGGTGTGGTCTGGGGATCCAGTTTCCTGTTCATGAAAGTGGCCCTCGAGGGGGTCACGTTCGGCCAGGTGGCGTGGTCGCGGCTGGTGCTCGGCGGATTCACGCTCGGCCTGATCGTGCTGGTCAGCCGTCCGCGTGTGGCCAATGGGCCGGTGCTACCGCGCGAGAAGGTGGTCTGGCTGCATTTCCTGGTGATCGCGATCACCGGATGCGTCGTGCCGCACCTTTTGTTCGCGTGGGCGGAGCAGTACGTGTCGTCGAGTTTGGCCAGCATCTACAACGCCGTGACGCCGATCATGACCGCGGTGATGGCGACGCTCGCGTTCCGGGTGGAGCGGCTCGTGCGCGGGCAGGTGGCAGGCATCCTCGTGGGCATCGCCGGCGTTGTCGTGATCATCGCGCCGTGGCGCTACGCGGCCCTGACCGGCGACCTCTGGGGCCAGCTGGCCTGCCTGGGCGCGGCGGTCTGCTACGGTTTTACGTTCGGCTACACGCGCCGGTTCCTGAGTGGCCGGCCGATCGCCCCCGCGACCTTCGCGTTCTTGAACATCGGCATCGCCGGGGCGATCATGCTTGTGGCCACCCCGGTGGTGGCGGCGTATCCGGTGGCACTGACCGTGCCGATCGTGGCCGGACTGCTCACTCTCGGCGCGCTCGGCACTGGCGTTGCCTACATCTGGCACATCAACGTGCTGCGCGCTTGGGGACCGACGAACGCGTCGACGGTGACGTATGTCACACCCGTCGTCGGGGTGCTGCTGGGGGTGCTCGTGCTCTCGGAGACCTTCTCGTGGCACGAGCCGGCCGGGGCGGCGCTGGTGCTGCTCGGCATCCTGCTGACCCAGCGGCGGCTGCTCTTGCCTGGGCGGGCGGGGTCGGAGCGGCGGTCGGCGCGGCCGGTGAGGGCGGCCCGGTCGTCAGGGTCGTCCGGGTCGGCGGAGTCGTCCGCGCCGCTGCAGCGGTCACGGAGTTGACGGCGGCCGGTATGGCGCCGGAATCGGAGCGGCCGGAAATGCGCTGGGAACGGGTGGCCGCGTCCGGGTAGGAGCCCTCGGCCTCCATCGGGGACGGCGGGCAGTGCCGATCGTGCGGTCACCGCGCGCGAAACGGTATCGTCGAACCATGGCTGCACACGAGGAATTGCCCGCCGGCGCGGGGCAGGAAGCGATCGACGAACTGGGCAGCATCCGTCAGAGCATCGACAACATCGACGCCGCGCTGATCCACTTGCTGGCGGAGCGGTTCAAGTTCACCCAGCAGGTCGGACGGCTCAAGGCCACGCACGGCCTGCCCCCGGCCGACCCCGAGCGGGAGCTGTTACAGATCCAGCGACTGCGCGGACTGGCCGAGGAGGCTCGGCTCGACCCGGCCTTCGCCGAGAAGTTCCTGAACTTCATCATCGCCGAGGTCATCCACCACCACGAGAAGATCGCCGGCACCGAGTCCGCGAACGGGTCAGCGCCCCGAGCTGCGGGGGCACGAACAGATGTCGCACGGCCGGTCGTGGGCACCAGCCCCGCTTCTTCCGCCACCACGTCGCCGGCCACCTCATGACTTCTCAGACCAACGCGCTCGCCGGGGCGGCGCGCGCCCTTCCGGCCCAGTTCGGCAAGACCTTCGTCGTCACCGGCGCCAACGCCGGCCTCGGCTACTTCACCACCGAGCAACTCGCCGCCGCGGGCGCCCACGTCGTGCTGGCCTGCCGCAATCTCGCGAAGACGGAGGCCGCGGTCGCGGCCATCCACGCCCGGGTGCCCGGGGCATCCGTGTCGGCGATACCGCTGGACCTGAGCGACCTCACCCAGGTGCACCGTGCCGCGGACGCGCTGCTGGAGTTGCCGCGGATCGATGGGTTGATCCTGAACGCGGGCATCGTGCACCCGCCGCGCAGGCGCGAGCTGAGCCCCGACGGGCACGAACTCGTCTTCGCGACCAATTACCTCGGCCATTTCTCGCTCACCGAGCGGGTGCTGCCGGCTCTGCGGCGCACGCCCGGCAGCCGGGTCGTCGCGCTCGGGTCGATGATTTCACGGCTGCTGGACTCGCCGCTGCTCGACCTGCAGTTGGAGTCCGGCTACAACCGGTGGAAGGCTTACGCGCAGTCGAAGATCGCCATGCAGGTGTTCGGCTTCGAGCTCGATCGACGGCTGCGGGCGGCCGGCGCCGGCGGCACTGACGGGGTGCAAAGCCTCGTCGCACACCCCGGTTACTCGATTTCGGGTCTGACGCCGGGCATCCGCGGGGTCAATCAGCCGTCGCGTGCGAGCCGGTTCGCCGACACCCTGCAGTCCTTCGGTGCGCAGGGCAAGGACGCCGGCGCCTGGCCCACGGTGAGTGCGGCCGTCGACCCGGATGCCCGTGGCGGCGACTACTACGGCCCTCGCTACCTCACGCGCGGCCTGCCGACGCTGCAGGAGCCCACGCGCACCTCGCTCGACCCCGCGGTCGCAGAGTCGCTCTGGTCACGCTCGGAGCTCCTCCTCGGCGCCCCCTTCTCGATCTAGCGGTCGCCCCGCTGCACGGCCCCGCGTGCGCTCAAAACGCCGCCATACGATGGGGAATGGCGGCGTTTCTCGCGCACGCGACCTCCTGGAGAAGGCATGGGGCGGGAGGTGGGATTTAGGAGATCCAACCGCGATCGAGAAGGGCGGTGCGAATTCGGGCGATGATCGCAAGGGGAGAGTGGGATTTGTTGACACGGATGACCCGCCACCCTTCTTCCATGGGTTCGTCCAGCCGGTCGATGTCGCGGTGAAACTGTCGTTCGTCTTCGCGGTGCTGCCCGCCGTCATACTCGATCAGGACCTTGTAGCGCAGGTAGGCGAGATCGCCCAGGGCCATGAAGGCGCCGTATCGATTGACGAGGGTCAGGTTCACTTCCGGCTCAGGCAGGCCGGCCCGCACGATGAGGAGGCGCAGCACTGTTTCCTTGGCCGAATCGGTGCGCGGACGGACCAGGGCGAGGGCCTCGCGGAGGCGACAGGCACCGGGCAAGCCCGCGTGCCGTGCAACGGCCACCTGGAGTTCCGCCATCGTGGCCGGAGGCCGCTGTCGGCGCACGAGGGAGTCGCCAATGATGATCAACTCATCGAGGGTGAGGACCGTCGACAGCTGGACCCACGCGTCGACCGCTGAAGCGACGGCAAGGTGTCCCACCGAAACCACGCGCACCCGGTCCAGCGGAATCAGATGCCCGCGCACGCCCTTGCCGCGGCGGCGCCGGGTCCGAATGCTTGTGCCGACATCCACGATTGACCGCTCGAGGAGCCGTGCAGGAAGAGGTAGCCCGTGGAGAAGCGCGGCCGTCGCGTGGCTGAAGAACTGATCTGACGGCATCCGCACCGCGTAGTCACAGGCCCGGGTGCGCGCTGCTGCACGGATCCGGGCCCACCTGTCCGCGTCGCTGATGGGGGCCGGCGACGGGCCGCGCCCCACAGGCACCCGCACGCCGTGGAAGGGCCGCGCGAGGTCGCTGCGCCGCAGCCGCCCGGAATTGACTCCCCGATGTCGAGCGTCGGCGACGGAAAACGGCCCATCACCGAGCCCGGCCGGCAGCTCAGAAGGCGGTCTCATCGCACGATGATGCCACCCGCTGCAATTCGCGCGGTGCTCTATCCACAGGCGCCGACCGCAGACGCTCGCGCGTGCGCGGAAAGTGCCACTTTGATCCCGGCGATGGCGGCCGATTGGTCGCACGCAGGGGCGAAACGGGGTCGGACGGGCGGGCGGAGGGAGGAGGGACGCGGGAGAACGGGCAGAGGAGGAACCCCTACTGCGCGAAACGGGAGGGGAGGGTGCTGCGGTGACGCGTCTGCAGGTCGGCGAGCAACACCGTGAAGTGGTCCTGGATCTCCAGGCTCGCCGAGGTCGCGTCCGTCACGCCGATGCGCAGCACCGGGTAGCCCCGCCCCTCGCAGAGTCCGAGGAACTTTACGTCGTCTTCCCGAGGAACCGATACGATCACGCGTCCGGCCGACTCCGAGAACAGGGCGACGGATGCGTCCACGCCGTCGCGCTCGCAGATGTCGCCGAGCCACACGCGGGCTCCGACCCCGAACCGGAGCACCGCTTCGGCCAGCGTCTGCGCCAGCCCACCCGAGCTGAGGTCGTGGGCGCTGTCGATGAGCGCCTCGATCGACGCCGCGTGCAGCAGCCCCGCCAGGGCGGCTTCGCCGGCCAGGTCGACGACGGGCGGCAGCCCGCCCAGGTGGTCGTGGATGACATCGGCCCAGGCAGAGCCGTCCAGTTCCTCGCGGGTCACGCCGAGCAGGTAGATGTTGTGGCCGTCGTCCTGCCAGCCGCTGGGCACGCGGCGGGCGACGTCGTCGATCACGCCGAGCACGGCGACCACAGGGGTCGGGT
The DNA here is from genome assembly GCF_004402345.1 of Cryobacterium sp. TMT2-15-1. Taxonomy (NCBI): domain Bacteria; kingdom Bacillati; phylum Actinomycetota; class Actinomycetes; order Micrococcales; family Microbacteriaceae; genus Cryobacterium; species Cryobacterium sp. TMT2-15-1. The sequence continues at coordinate 73,812 of NZ_SOGD01000041.1, forward strand.
GGATCGGCTGGTCGCCGGTCTGGTTGTAGAACGACACGTTGCCGCCGGTGACCGGGATCTCGAGCGCCAGGCATCCGTCGGCCAGACCGTCGACGGTCTGGGCGAACTGCCACATCACCTCGGGGTTCTCCGGCGAGCCGAAGTTGAGGCAGTCGCTGATGCCGACCGGCACCGCGCCGGTCACGGCCACGTTGCGGTAGGCCTCGGCGAGAGCGAGCTGCGCGCCGCGGTACGGGTCGAGCTGGCAGTAACGGCCGTTCGCATCGGTGGCGATGACGAAGCCGAGGCCCGACTCCTCGTCGATCCGGATCATGCCCGCGTCGTCGGGGAACGAGAGGGCCGTGTTGCCCATCACGTAGCGGTCGTACTGGTCGGTGATCCAGCTCGGGTCGGCCAGGTTCGGCGAGCCGAGCAGGGCCAGGAACTGCTCACGCAGCACCTCGGGTGAGGTCGGGCGGGGCAGCGCGGAGGCGGTGTCGGCCTGCAGCCCGTCGAGCCAGGTGGGGTAGGCGACCGGGCGGTCGTAGACCGGCCCGTCGACCGCGACAGTGCGCGGGTCCACGTTGACGATCTCCTTGCCGTGCCAGTCGATGATGAGCCGGCCGGAGTCGGTGACCTCGCCGAGCACGCTGGTCTCGACATCCCATTTGGCGGTGACAGCGAGGAAGCCGGCGAGCTTCTCCGGGGTGACGACGGCCATCATGCGTTCCTGGCTCTCGCTCATCAGGATCTCTTCGGCCGTCAGGGTGGGGTCACGCAGCAGCACCTTGTCGAGCTCGATGAACATGCCGCCGTCGCCGTTGGAGGCGAGCTCGCTGGTGGCGCAGGAGATGCCTGCGGCGCCCAGGTCCTGGATGCCCTCGACGAGCTTCTCGCGGTAGAGCTCGAGGCAGCACTCGATCAGCACCTTCTCGGCGAACGGGTCGCCGACCTGCACGGCGGGGCGTTTGGTCGGGCCGCCTTCGGAGAAGGTGTCCGAGGCGAGAATGGATGCCCCGCCGATGCCGTCGCCGCCGGTGCGGGCTCCGAAGAGCACCACCTGGTTGCCGGCGCCGGTGGCGTTGGCGAGGTGCAGGTCCTCGTGGCGCAGCACGCCCACGGAGAGCGCGTTGACGAGCGGGTTGCCCTGGTAGACCTTGTCGAACCAGGTCTCGCCGCCGATGTTGGGCAGGCCGAGGCAGTTGCCGTAGAAGGAGATGCCCGACACGACGCCGTGCACGACGCGGGCGGTGTCGGGGTCGTCGAGACGTCCGAAGCGGAGGGCATCCATCACGGCGACCGGGCGGGCGCCCATCGAGATGATGTCGCGCACGATGCCGCCGACGCCGGTCGCGGCCCCCTGGAACGGCTCGATGTAGGAGGGGTGGTTGTGGGACTCGATCTTGAACGTGACCGCCCAGCCCTCGCCGACGTCCAGCACGCCGGCGTTCTCGCCCATGCCGACCATGAGGTTCTTCTTCATGGCGGGGGAGACCTTCTCGCCGAACGAGCGCAGGTACTTCTTCGAACTCTTGTAGGAGCAGTGCTCGCTCCACATCACCGAGTACATGGCGAGCTCGCCGCTGGTGGGGCGGCGGCCGAGGATCTGGCGGATCTCGGCGTACTCGCCCGGGGTCAACCCCAGCGCGTCGAACGGCTGCTCTTTCTCGGGCGTCGCAATCGCGTTTGCAACGGTGTCGGCAATGCCGCGGGAGGGTGTGGTGGTAACAGCGGTCACGAGTGGCGTTCTCCCAGAGATAACGGATGCTTGACCTGGCGAGTCTACCCGCCGCGCCGCTTCAGCGCCGGTTCCGAGACCGCCCGGCTAGAGCCTGGCCGCGGCCTGGCCGCCCGCTAGCTGCGCCCGCCGGGAGGACCCAGCGACAGCATCACCGTCATGATCGCCACCGCGGCCACGGCGAAACTGCTGATCAGGATCACCGGACGGTTCAGCATCCAGCGCAGCAGCGTGCCCACCCGGGTGTGGTCGCGCGGGTCGTCGGTGGCGACGCGGCGCCAGTCGCCGTCGAGCCGGCCGGTGCGGTCGAGACGGATGTCGAACGGCACCGTCGCGTAGGGCACGATCGCCGTGGCGACGGCGAGCACCATCAGACGGACCGGCCAGCGCTGGTTCAAGCCCACCAGCACGGCGGTCAGGGCGTAACTGATGAAGACGAACCCGTGCAGGGAGCCTGCGATCCGCACCGGGGTGCCGCCGGCATCCGCCACGTATTTCAGCAGCATGCCGCCGATCAGGAGGGTCCAGGTCACCGCCTCAGCGATGGCGATGGTGCGGTAGAAGAGGCGGGGAGACACGGGGGAACACTCCAGGGGGTGGGGAACGGGACGAAAAAAAGGGGGAGCTTCGATCTTCGCAGGGTTGCGGCGGAGCCGCGCATCGGTCGATCGGATGTCACGACGGATCAGTGGGGCAGAGGACCGCCCAGCCGACTGTGCGAGTCTGAAGGGATGACGTACCTTCCCGCAGACACCCGCTACGACTCCATGCCCTACCGCCGCACCGGGCGCAGCGGCCTCAAACTTCCCGCGATCTCGCTGGGCCTCTGGCAGAATTTCGGCGGCACCGCACCGATGGAGACACAGCGCGCCATCCTGCGCCGCGCCTTCGACCTGGGCGTCACCCACTTCGACCTGGCCAACAACTACGGCCCGCCCAAGGGCAGCTCCGAGAGCAACTTCGGCGTGCACCTCGCGCAGGATTTCGCCTCGCACCGCGACGAGCTGGTCATCTCGACCAAGGCCGGCTACGGCATGTGGTCGGGCCCGTACGGCTCGTGGGGTTCCCGCAAGTACCTGCTCTCGAGCCTCGACGCGTCCCTCGGCCGCATGGGCCTGGACTACGTCGACATCTTCTACTCCCATCGGGCCGACCCGGACACCCCGCTCGAGGAGACGATGGGCGCGCTGCACACGGCCGTCACGAGCGGTCGGGCGCTGTACGCCGGCATCTCCTCGTACTCGCCCGAGCGCACCCGGCAGGCCGCCGCGATCCTGGCCGAGATGGGCACGCCGCTGCTGATCCACCAGCCCTCGTACTCGATGTTCAACCGCTGGGTCGAAGACGGACTGCTCGACACCCTCGACGACCTCGGCGTCGGCTGCATCGCCTTCTCCCCGCTGGCGCAGGGGCTGCTCACCGACCGCTACCTGAACGGGGTGCCCGAGGGGTCCCGCGCCTCGCAGGCCGGCTCGATGAGCCGCGACATGGTGAACGATGCGACGGTGGGGCGCATCCGTGCCCTGACCGAGATCGCGGATGCCCGCAGTCAGTCGCTCGCCCAGCTCGCCCTGTCGTGGGTGCTGCGACGCGAAACCGTCACCACGGCGCTGGTCGGCGCCTCCTCGGTGAAGCAGTTGGAGACGAACGTCGCCGCGATCGACAACCTTGCGTTCACCGACGCCGAGATCGCGGCGATCGACGAGCACGCCGTCGACATGGGCATCAACCTGTGGGAGCCGTCTAGCGCCGTCTAGCCTTGGCGACATCGACGGATGACTCGGGCGGGCCGCTGCGGCGCCCGCGCCGTGAGCGCCGGGAAACTTTCCTCGACAGGTTATTAAAAGCAGAGTTATCCTTTTAATAAATCGCACGATGAGATCGAGGAGACTGCTAGTGGCCAGAATGAGTGTGGAAGTGGAACTCGAGAAGGGCGAAGTGACGAAGTACCGGCGTCACGAGAACGGGCGTGGACTGGTGTCGCCCGGCGCCCAGGTGAACCCGAGCGCCTACGTGTCGAGCGCAACGTATGTGGAGAGTGACGCTCAGGTCGGGCCTGAATCGTGGATCGGGCAGGGGAGCTGGATCGACCACGGGGCGATCATCGGAGCGCGGGTCTTCGTCGGCGCGAACGTGCATGTCGGGGCCGATGCGATTGTCGGAAACGAGGCGCGCCTGGCCAGTAACACGGACATCGGCCGCGGGGCTTTCATCGCCGACGGTGCGGTCATCGACCACGAAATTGCGGTCCCGGAGTTCACCGACGTCAGCGCACGGCCGTCCGCCCGATCGGACACGGTCCCGCCGGGAGGACTGTCGGCGGCACCCGGCCTCGACCGTGCCGGATGGCGGCGAACCTGGGGTGCTCGGCGCAGGCCGTCGTCTCGCCTGCCGGCTCCTCCGGCGACGGCCACGGTGTCCTGAGCCACGGTGTCCTCAGAGCAGGAAGCAGGCAGGACGGGATCCGATTCCGGTTGTCCCTAGTCGTGGCTGGCGGGCTCTGCCTCAGGGCCCGCCGAGTGCCGGGCGAGCACGTAGAGCAGGTCGGACAGCCGGTTGAGGTAGTGGAAGACGTCATCGCTGACCAAGTGACCGGCCGCTCCCGCCCGGACCGTGTGCCGCTCGGCTCGCCGCACGACCGTTCTGGACAGGTCGATGGCGGCCTCGGTGGGCGTCGACCCGGGGATCAGGAAGACCGGGCGCAGCGGCCGGGCGGCGACGAGCCGGTCGATGAGTTCCTCCAGCTCCGTGACCATTTCGGGAACGACCTGCGATATGCGCGGGACGAGGCGGTCGCGGCGCTCCGGGTTGGCGGCCAGATCGGCTGCGACGACGAATAAATCGCGCTGCACCCGGAACAGGATCGCGGCATGCTCGGGCTCGGCGCAGCCCGCCCGCGCGATGCCGAGGGCCGACACCGCTTCGTCGATATCGCCGACCGCGTCCATGAGTTCATCACCCTTGGAGACCCTGCCGCCGTGAAGCATCCCGGTGCTGCCGGCGTCGCCGGTCCTGGTGTAGATTCTTGCCATTTCGTGGCCTTCCGTTGATCGCCGGACTAGGCTGACGAAGTCGCTGGACTAGCTCCGGACGATTCCATCGTTTCATGCATTCGCGGACCGGTGGGGGCTGTCTGCCCTCGGCACGCGAGGCGTCTGGCCACCGGTTGAAGGTCGCCCACGCACGGAACATCACCACCCCTATCGACGTGGTTGCGACACGGGGCTCAGATTCGCGAGACCTCCTCGCGTCGCGCGTTTCGCGCGCCGCAAGGTCGAGGAACAGTTCGGGCTTTCATCGCGAACTGCAGGAAAGGCCCGCAATGACGGCCCGCGCACACTTCCGAACCTTCGCCGGAATCCTCCTGACGATCGCCACCACCGGCCTGGTGGTGTTGGCGTCACCCTCGGTCTCGGCGAACGCCCAGAGCCGCGCCGACGCGTGCGCCGCCGGCACCGGAGTCACCGTCGTCGTCGATTCCAGCGATCTGGGCGGCACGACGACGACGGGATGCGCACCGGGCGACCCTGAGACCGGTCGCGACGCGCTGTCCTCGGCCGGCTTCACGGCCCAGGACTCCGCACCCGGCATGATCTGCGCGATCGACAGCCTGCCTGACCCGTGCCCGACGACCTTTGACGGATCGTTCTGGTCGTACTGGCACGCGCAGCCGGGGGACGCGTGGACCAGCTACCTCGTCGGTGCGGACGCCAGTGCCCCCGTGCGGGGCGAGGTCGAGGGGTGGCGCTACAACGACGGCTCGGTCGGACCCGGCAGCGGCACCGCCACGGAACAGGGTCCGCCGGCCGAGGTGGAAACCGAGGCCTCGGGGAGCTCGCAGGAGGAGTCGTCTCAGGGAGACGGCCTGGTGATCACGGCCGTTGCGTCCGCATCCCTGCTCCTGCTGATCGCCGCCGCGATCGTGCTGTTCGTGCGTCGCCGGAAGGCTCAGGCCCGGCCGTGAGCGTTGCCCTGCACCCGATGGCGTGGTGGGTGTGGGCGCTCGGCCTCGCGCTGGCCACGACGCGCACCGAAGACGCCTGGTTGGTCGGGTTGATCGTGGCCGCCGCCGTGGTCGTCGTCTTCTCCTGCCGGGATGAGTCCCCCTGGGCCAGGGCCTTTCCCGCCTATCTGGTTCTGGGGGCGGTGATCGTGCTGGTCCGGGTCGCTTTCCATGTGCTCGTGGGCCTCAAGACGGGAGACCCGACGATCATCGCCCTGCCGCGGATCCCGCTTCCCCGGTGGGCCGGCGGCATCCAGTTGCTGGGCCCCGTCTCGCTTCCCGGCCTGCTGTCTGCGGCCTTCACCGGCTTCCAGCTGGCGGCACTGATCATCTGCATCGGGGCCGCGAACGCCCTGGCCAACCCCAAGCGGGCTCTGCGGAGTCTGCCGGCGGCCCTGCACCAGCTCGGCACCGCGGTTGTCATCGCGGTGACGCTCGCACCCCAACTCGTGGGCTCGTGGCGACGCGTGCAGCGTGCCCGTTCGTTGCGCGGCCACCGCCCGCGCGGGATGCGCGCGGCGCTCGCCCCCAGGATGCCGGTGTTGCAGGATGCCCTGGACCGGGTGCTCGCCCTGGCCGCGTCGATGGACTCCCGCGGTTGTGCGCGCTCGGTGCCCGGCCGGGGGAGCCGGGTGGTGCTGCCGCTGATGCTCGTTGCCCTGCTCGGCGCCGTGGTGGGCACCTACGTGCTGCTGGACGGGACCGCGCCGAGCCGGCTGGGACTGCCGCTGCTCGCGGTCAGCGCCATGGTGGCGGTCGCGGGTTTGATCGTGGCGTCGCACCGGATCCGGCACACCCGCTACCGGCCGGATCCCTGGCGGGCGCAGGAGAGCCTCGTCGCGGCATCCGGGATCACCGTGGCCGTTCTCGTGACCGTCGCGGCCGGCAGCGGGAATCGACCGGTTGCGGGTGTATATCTGCTGGGCTGGCTGATGCCGATCCTCCTCGCCGCCATCGCGGCGATGCCGGCCGCACTCGCACCACGGTCCGTGCGATGATCCGGCTCGACGGGGTCACGTTCACCTACCCCGACGCCCCGGAACCGGCGTTGATCCGCCTCGACCTCACCATCCCGGAGGGCGAGTTGTGCCTCGTGGTCGGCCCGACGGGATCCGGCAAGTCGACCCTGCTGCAACTGGTGAACGGGCTCGCGCCGCACTTCACGGGCGGCCTGCTGCAGGGCACGGTCACGGTGGACGACCGTGACACCCGACTGCACCGCCCGCGCGATCTCGCTGATCTCGTCGGTGTCGTCGGCCAGGACCCCGCGGCGGGATTCGTGACCGACACGGTGGACGAAGAACTCGCCTATGGCATGGAACAGCTCGGTCTGCCCGGCGCCGTGATGCGCAAACGCGTCGAGGAGATCGTCGACCTGCTCGGCCTGGAACCGCTGCGCGGACGTGCCCTCGCCGACCTGTCGGGTGGTGAGCAGCAACGGGTCGCGCTCGGTGCGGTGATGACCAGCCACCCCCGCGTCCTGGTGCTGGACGAACCCACCTCGGCGCTCGACCCGACGGCCGCCGAAGAGGTGCTCGCGGCGATCAGCCGGCTGGTTCAGGATGTCGGCATGACGGTTCTGCTCGCTGAGCACCGCCTCGAGCGCGTCGCCCAGTTCGCGGATTCCGCGATCCGTCTCCATCCGGACGGGACCGCCACGCACGGCCCCACGGCAAAGGTGCTGGCATCCTCCCCGATCGCCCCTCCGGTGATCGAGCTCGGACGTCTGATGGGCTGGGATCCACTTCCGGTGTCGGTGCGGGACGCGCGCCGTCAGGCAGAGGCCCTGCGGGCACGGCTGCAGGGGAGCGCGGCGGCCCCGCCCGCCGCACCACCGGAACCGACGGGCACGGTCATTCTCTCCGCCCGCGGACTCCGAGTGCGGTATGGGGCGATCCCGGCCCTCGACGGTGTTGACCTGTCCCTGCGGGCCGGTGAGATCGTCGCGGTGATGGGTCGGAACGGTTCCGGCAAGTCGTCGCTGCTCTGGGCGTTGCAGAGGGCCGGACGGCGAGCCGGCGGAACGGTGCAGATCGCTCTGCCCGAGGGGCGGCTCCCGGCCGGGACACCCCCGATCCGCGCGTTCCGGTGGCCTCGGCCGCCGGCCGGCGGGACGGCCGGGGCCGTCGACCCGGCGACGCTGCGGGCGGATCTGGCGCGGAGGCAGATCGCCTTGGTGCCGCAGGTGCCGGCCGACCTGCTCTACCTCGACACGGTGGCGGCGGAGTGCGCAGACTCGGATCGGCAGGGTGCCGCGGTCCCGGGTGCGACCGCGGCCATTCTGAGGCGGCTGGCCCCCGGAATCCCGCCGGGCCGGCATCCCCGGGACCTGTCCGAGGGGCAGCGCCTGGCGCTGGTGCTGGCGATCCAGTCGGCCGCGTCCCCGCGCATCCTGTTGCTGGACGAACCGACCCGGGGACTCGACTACGCGACGAAGGGGCGGGTGGCCGCCGAGATCGCAGACCGTGCGGCGGCGGGAGGCAGCGTGCTGCTGTCCAGCCACGACGTGGAATTCGTGGCGGGGGTCGCCGACCGGGTGGTCGTGCTGGCCCACGGCGAGATCGTCGCTGACGGCTCCGCCCGCGAGGTGCTCTCGACCTCACCCGGCTTCGCGCCCCAGGTCGCGAAGATCCTGCGCCCGGTGCCCCTGCTGACGGTCGACGCCGTGCGTCGCGCCCTGATGGTGGCCCGGTGATCACCGGCAGCCGTGCGCTTCCGGTGCCGCCGCGCACGGTTCTCGCCCTGATGCTGGCGTCCCTGGTGGGGATTCTTGCCTTCGGCTGGCCGCTGTTCGCGGGCCGGGGCACCCTCCTGGAGCGGAATGCGAGCGCTCCGCTGATCCTCGGCGCGGTGCTTGTCGGAGTGATGGCGACCGTCCTGGTCGCCCTCGGCGACGGCGGGATCGACGTCAAGGCCATCGCGATCCTCGGGTTGCTCTCCGGTGTCGGCGCCGACCTGCGGCCGCTCTCGGCCGGCAGCGCCGGCATCGAATTCGTCTTCTTCTTCATCATTCTCGGAGGGCGCGTCTTCGGGCCGGGATTCGGCTTCGCGCTGGGGTCGACGACCCTGTTCGCGTCGGCGCTCCTCACGGGCGGGGTCGGGCCGTGGCTGCCGTTTCAGATGCTCGCCGCGTCCTGGAGCGGGATGGGAGCCGGGTTGTTGCCCGCACGGGTTCGCGGACGCACCGAGATCGTGGTGCTCGCGTTCTATGCGGCGCTGTGCGGATTCGTCTACGGGCAGGCGATGAACCTGTCGTTCTGGCCCTTCACCCTGGGGCCGGACACGGCGCTCAGCTTCGTTCCGGGGGCTCCGCTCGGCGAGACGCTGACGACCTTTTTCCGCTTCAGCATCGCAACCTCTTTCGGTTGGGACCTGATGCGGGCCATCGTGCTGGCCGGCGGCGTGGCACTGATCGGCTGGCCCGTGCTGGCAGCCCTGCGCCGCACGGCGAGGCGGGCCTTCTTCTCCGCCGCACTGCCCGCACGGGACACGCCCGAGCCGAAGCCGAAAGAAACAAAATCACTACATGTAGTGGTTCACTAGGTAGTTGACACCCACTGGTAGTGATCCTGAATTCGGGTGTCGTGAATGGGGAGCGAACGTGAGTAACAGGAATCAGAACGCCGAAGCCGGGTCCGGCGGAAGTAAGAAAGGCGCGCGCGGCGCCGGACTGGCCATCGAGCGCCACTTCAGCACGGCCGGGGTTCACCCCTACGACGAGGTGGTCTGGGAGCTCCGCGACGTCGTGCAGACGAACTGGAAGAGCGGCGAAACCGTCTTCGAGCAGACGGGCGTCGAGTTCCCGGACACCTGGTCGGCGAACGCCTCCACCATCGTCAGCACGAAGTACTTCCGCGGGGCCGTCGGGTCGTCCGAGCGGGAGTCCAGCCTCAAGCAGCTGATCGACCGGGTGGTCGGGGCGTATGTCGCTGCCGGGGCGGCGAACGGCTACTTCGCCGGCGATGATGACGCGGAGATATTCGGGGCGGAACTGACCTGGCTGCTGCTGCACCAGGTCTTCTCGTTCAACTCCCCGGTGTGGTTCAACGTCGGGACACCCTCGCCGCAGCAGGTCAGCGCCTGCTTCATCCTCGCCGTCGAGGACACCATGGAATCCATTCTCGGCTGGTACCGCGATGAGGGGATGATCTTCAAGGGCGGCTCCGGGGCTGGAGTGAACCTGTCCAACCTGCGGTCCTCCATGGAACTGCTCTCCTCCGGCGGAACCGCCAGTGGGCCCGTCTCGTTCATGCGTGGCGCCGACGCCAGCGCCGGCACGATCAAGTCCGGTGGGGCGACCCGGCGGGCGGCGAAAATGGTGGTGCTCGACGTGGACCACCCCGACATCGTGCAATTCATCGAGGCCAAGTCGCGGGAGGAAGGCAAGATCCGCGCTCTGCGTGACGCCGGCTACGACATGGACCTCGGCGGCGAGGACCTGGCCAGCGTGCAGTACCAGAACGCCAACAACACGGTTCGGGTCACCGACGCGTTCATGCGATCCGTGGAGAACGACACCAGCTTCTCCCTCACCTCCCGCCAGGACGGCAGCGAAATCGAGTCGGTGAGCGGCGCGGCCCTGTTCCGTCAGCTCGCCCAGGCGGCGTGGGACTGCGCCGACCCGGGCATCCAGTACGACGGCGCCATCAGCGACTGGCACACCACTCCCGAATCGGGTCGGATCTCGGCGTCGAATCCCTGCTCCGAGTACATGTCGCTCGACAACTCGTCGTGCAACCTGGCCTCCCTCAACCTGCTCGCCTTCCTCCGCACCGACACCGCGGGGGAGGACGTGTTCGACACCGATGCGTTCGTTCGAGCGGTCGAGCTGATCATCACGGCGATGGACATCTCGATCTGTTTCGCCCACTACCCCACAGCGACCATCGGCGAGACGACCCGTGCGTTCCGCCAGCTGGGCATCGGCTATGCCAACCTCGGCGCCCTGCTGATGGCCACCGGCCACGCCTACGATTCCGAGTCCGGGCGGTCCCTGGCCGCCGGGATCACCTCCCTGATGACGGGAACCGCCTACCGGCGGTCCGCCGAGCTGGCCGGGGTGGTCGGCCCCTATGAGGGCTTCGCGCAGAACGCGGAGGCCCACACCCGGGTGATGCAGAAGCACGCGACAGCGGACATCACGCTGCACTCAATGGATGGCATGAGCGGAGAAATCCACGATCGGGCATCGGGCGTCTGGCACGAGGCCGTCACGCTCGGAGAGGTGTCGGGCTGGCGCAACGCGCAGGCGAGCCTTCTCGCGCCCACCGGCACCATCGGTTTCATGATGGACTGCGACACCACGGGAATCGAACCGGATTTCTCGCTGGTGAAGTTCAAGAAGCTGGTGGGCGGCGGCTCGATGCAGATCGTCAACCAGACCGTCCCCCGCGCGCTGCGCGGCCTGGGGTATTCGAAGGAGGCCGTCGAGGCGATCGTCGAACACATCGCCCTGCACGGGCATGTCGTCGATGCTCCCGGACTCGAGCCGGAACACTACGCGATCTTCGACTGCGCCATGGGTCAGCGGGCCATCGCGCCAATGGGCCACGTGCGCATGATGGCCGCGGTTCAGCCGTTCCTCTCCGGAGCCATCTCCAAGACCGTCAACCTGCCGCAGAGCGCCACGGTCGACGCGGTGGAGGAGGTCTACTTCCAGGGCTGGAAGCTCGGGCTTAAGGCGGTGGCCATCTACCGCGACAACTGCAAGGTCGGCCAGCCCCTGTCGGACGGCAAGGCCGACCCGGTCCCCCTGCCGGTCGCGCAGCCCTTGTCGGCGCAGTCAGCGACACCTCCGATCCGCCGGCGCCTGCCGAAGTCCCGCACGTCGATCACCACGTCCTTCGCCGTCGCCGGGGCCGAGGGACATCTCACGGCGGGGTTGTACCCCAACGCGGAACTCGGCGAGATCTTCCTGCGGTTGGGCAAGCAGGGCTCGACTCTGTCCGGGGTCATGGACGCGTTCTCCATCGCGGTCTCCATCGGCCTGCAGTACGGGGTGCCGCTGCCAACCTACGTCGAGAAGTTCACCAACCTGCGCTTCGAACCTGCGGGGATGACCGATGACCCGGACATCCGGATGGCGCAGTCGATGATGGACTACATTTTCCGCCGCCTGGCCCTGGACCACCTGCCCTACGCCACGCGCTCCGCGATGGGGATCTTTACGACCGCCGAACGCGTCTCGCAGCTCGATGCGGGTGGCTATGACGCAACGGAAACGGCGGAACCGAGCCCGGTGCTGCCTCCGGCCGGGCCGGCGGTAGTGGCGACTCGGCCGGTGCATTCCTCGGCGGAACTGCTCGAGGCGCAGCAGGGTCTCAGCCTGGATTCGCCGCTGTGCATGTCGTGCGGCACCGCCATGCGCCCGTCCGGTTCGTGCTACGTGTGCGAAAGCTGTGGCAGCACGAGCGGCTGCAGCTGAGGCGCATCGCGGCCTGACTGCGGTGGGCTGTCGCCACTGGCCGCCTCGAGGAGCCAACGTCCTCGGCGAGATGCGCCAGGGCAGGAGCGACGGTCGGGTCGTCATCACGGACTCGGCGCACCCGCTGCCGATGCGGCACCGGACGGGAGGCTCGCCGTCGTCAGCTGGATGACGGCCAGCGCGGACCGCGCGTGGACCGCGGCCTCGGCCGCGGTCACCGGTTCCAGCAGCCCGAGCAGCCGCCTCCGGTAGTCCTCGCCCAGCAGCAGTGCGTAGAGCTGCTCGGCCTGGGCAGCGGCCACCTGGCCGTGCTCGGCCCGAATGTGGTCCGCGAGGCGCGCGATGTGGCGCATGTCGCCGTTGTCGTGCAGCCGTCGGGCGAGTTCGGGAAAACGCAGCGACTCGGCGATCACAAGGCGGTGCAGTCCGATCATCTGAGCCGAGTGCAACCCGTACACGATACGCGCGGCGAGTGATTCCAGCGTCTCCGGACGGAGAGACTCGCCACTGACGTTCGCGGCGAGGCGTCGCTGCATCTCGGTGAAGACGCCGTCCTTGTTGCCGAAGTAGGTGTAGATGGTGCGCTTGGTGACGCGGGCCGCGGCGGCAATCCGGTCCACCGTCGCCGTGCCGAAGCCATATTCAAGGAAGACCGGCAACGCGGCGTCGAGAATCTGGCCTCGACGCTCGACGCGCCCCGCCTCCGTGGGTCGGCCGCGCTTGCGAACCGGGCTCGCTGGGGTCGCTGAATCCATGGCCGGCCCTCCGGATCTTCGAAAAAAAACGTTAAACGTAAACGTACTCTCGGATGTAGAATGAAACTAATTCGTATCATTTAAATTCGATGCGACTCTTCGATCTCCGACCTCACGAAGGCCGAGCAGGGAGTTCTTTCATGACCACTCGACCGCGTACATCCGTGGCGACCAAGTCCCGACCATCGACCTCTTCGGGCCAACCGACCCCGAACGCCAAACTGGACGTCTCCCCGGCCGACCGGGAACTCTTGACCGGGTTCTACCGCCAGATGATGCTCATCCGCCGGTTTGAAGAACGAGCCGCACGGGCCTACACGCAAGCGCTGATCGGCGGCTACTGCCACCTGAATCTCGGCGAGGAGGCTGCGGTCGTCGGGCTCATGTCCGCGCTGCGCCCGAGCGACTACCTCTTCACCAACTACCGCGAGCATGGCTACGCGATCACCCGCGGCATCCACCCCAACCGGGTGATGGCCGAACTGTACGGCCGTGCCGACGGGGTGTCCAAGGGGTGGGGCGGCTCGATGCACATGTTCGACCTCGAGAAGCGGATGCTGGGCGGCTACGGCATCGTCGGCGGCCAGATCCCGCTGGCGACGGGGGCCGCCCTGGCCATCGACTACCGCGACGGCGACGAGATCGTGCTGTGCACGATGGGCGATGGCACCACGAACATCGGAGCATTCCACGAGTCTCTGAACATCGCGTCTCTCTGGAACCTTCCGATCGTCTACGTCATCATCAACAACAGGCTGGGAATGGCCACGACGGTCGACAAGGCGTCGGCCGAGCCGGACCTCTACAAGCGCGCATCCGCGTACCGGATGGCGTCGGAACGCGTCGATGGGCTCGATCCCGTCGCCGTGTTCGAGGCCGCCCAGCGTGCCGTTGCTCAGGCTCGCAGCGGTAAGCCCTTCCTGCTCGAGGTCGTGACGGAACGACTGCGTGGGCACTCCGTCGTCGACCCGGCCAAGTACCGCTCCGACGAGGAGATGTCCCTGGTCAAGGAACGAGACCCGGTGCACACCTTCGCCGACAAGCTGGTCGCGGACGGTCTGCTCGACGAGCAGGAACTGGCAAAGATCGACGAGGAAGTATCCCGTCAGGCAACCGAGGCGGCGGCGTTCGCCGAGAACAGCCCGTTCCCGGATGTGTCGACCCTGTTCGACTACACCTACGCCACAGCCGTGGCCAATGACTCCCATCGGTTGCCCGGGCAGCCTCTGTTCGAGCCGGCACCGATCCCCGACTACGGAGTCAACCAATGAGCATCATGACCTATCGCCAGGCACTGCACGACACGCTGCGTTCCGAGATGCTGCGGGACGAGAATGTGTTCCTGATGGGTGAGGAGATCGGCCTCTTCGAAGGCGCGTACAAGATCACCGCGGGCATGCTCGATGAGTTCGGCGAGAAACGCGTGCGGGACACCTCGATCGCCGAAGAGGGTTTCACCGGTGCCGCCATCGGCGCCGCGATGCTCGGGCTCCGCCCCGTGGTCGAGATCATGACCATCAACTTCTCCCTGCTCGCGCTCGACCAGATCGTGAACCACGCCGCCAAGATCTACGGCATGTTCGGTGGACAGGCCCGGGTGCCCCTCGTCATCCGTACGCCGGGTGGCGGCGGACAGCAACTGGGTGCGACCCACTCGCAGAACATCGAGCTCTTCTACGCCTTCGTCCCCGGAATGAAGGTCGTCGCACCCAGCACACCGGCCGACGCCAAGGCGCTTCTGATCGCGGCGATCCGGGACGATGACCCCGTGCTCTTCCTGGAAAACCTGTCGCTCTACAACGTCAAGGGCGAGGTGCCCGACGGTGACGTGCCGGCCGAAATCGGCAAGGCCGCCGTCACCCGCACGGGGAGGGACATCACCCTGATCGGCTATTCACGGATGGCCCACGTCGCGTCTCAGGTCGCGGCGCAGCTCGCGGAATCGGACGGCCTCGACATCGAGGTCATCGACCTGCGCAGTCTGCGTCCGCTGGACCGCGAAACGGTCGTGGAGTCCGTCAAGAAGACTCACGCCGCCGTCATCCTCGAGGATGACTGGCTGACCTATGGAATCGGCGCCGAGATTGCGGCCTCGATCTCCGACGGCGCCTTCGACTACCTGGACGCGCCCGTGCGCCGCGTCGCCATGGCCGAGGTGCCCCTGCCGTACTCAAAACCACTGGAGACGGCCGCGTTGCCGTCGGCGGAGGACGTCATCGGCGCCATCCGTCAGACCCTCGACGCCGTCGGTCGCCGCCGCTACCCGATGGGTGAAAAATCATGATCGAAATCACAATGCCCCGCCTCTCCGACACCATGGAGGAAGGCGCCATCGCCATCTGGCACAAGCAGCCCGGTGACCGGGTCGAGGTCGGGGACCTGCTCGTCGAGATCGAGACCGACAAGGCGACGATGGAGTACGAGGCCTACGAGGCCGGCACCCTGTCCGAGCACCTCGTGGCCGAGGGGAAGCTGGTCTCCATCGGCGTGCCGATCGCGCTGCTGGACGATGGCAAGGCGGGCGCCGCGCCCGCACCCGCGGCGACGCCGGCCACCGCTACCGGCGCACCGGCGGCTGCTCCGGCGACCGAAGCTGCCCCCGCGGCCGAGGCCGCACCGGCACCTGCTCCGACCGACGACACTGCCGATGGGACTGCCGCCGGGAACGGTGAGCGTCTCTTCGCGTCTCCGCTGGTGCGCAAGCTCGCACGGGAACACCACCTCGACCTGAGCCAGGTGCGCGGCACGGGACCCGGCGGCCGCATCATCCGTTCGGACACCGACGCGCTGCTCGCCCAGGCGACCGCGCCCGCCGCCGACTCCGCCGACTCCGCCGCACCCGTCGTCGCTCCGAGCGCGGCAGCCGCCACAACCTCACCGGACACCGTCGACAAGCGCGCGTCCGAGGCCATCCCGCTCAGCAACATGCGCCGCATCATCGCGCGGCGGCTGGGCGAGAGCGCCCGCACCATTCCGCACTTCTTCGTCACCGGTGCGGCCGATGCCGAGAACCTGGTGCAGCTGCGCACCGAGCTGAACGCGCAACTGGTTCAGGCCGGTCGGCCGAAGGTGAGCATCAACGACCTACTGATCCGGGCGAGCGCGCTCGCCCTGCGCGAGCACCCCGAGGTCAACGCGTCTTACATCGACGACGCGAGCGGCGAGATGCTGGTGCACCACCGCGTCAACATCGGTGTGGCCGTCGCCTCGGGCAACGGCCTCGTGGTTCCCGTGATCGAGGACGCGGACCAGAAGACAGTCAGCCAGCTCGGTACGGAGGCCAAGCAGCTTGTCGGCCTGGCCAACGCCAAGAAGCTCACGGCCGGCCAGATGTCGGGTGGGACGTTCACGATCAGCAACCTCGGCATGTTCGGGGTGGAGCAGTTCACCGCGATCATCAACCCGCCCGAAGGGGCGATCCTGGCCGTCGGCGGCACCGCTCGCGAGGCGGTCGTGGTCGGGGATGATATCGTCGCCCGGCACCGGATGCGCTACACCCTGTCAGCGGACCACCGGATCATCGACGGGGCCGTGGCCGCACAGTTCCTGCAGACGCTGACCCGTCTGATCGAGAACCCGTGGACGATCATCGCCTGATCACCGGACTGCCTGATCGCCTGATGGCCTGATCTCGGCGAGAGGAGTCACCTGGGCACTTATTTGTCGTTCTAGCTTTTCTTGGCCACAGACATCAGGACCGTGGAGTCCTCGTCCGCCTCGAGGCTGTGGCGTGAGTCCGGGACGATCAGGAAATCACCGGTGCGTGCTTCCCAGACGTCGTCGCCGGCCCTCAGCCGCACGCGGCCGCTGAGGACCAGGATGGTGGCCTCACCCGGATTCTCATGCTCGCTCAGGGAGACCCCGGCCAGCAGTGCGATGACGGTTTGACGCATCACCTTCTCATGGCCGCCGAAGACCGTTCCGGCTGCGCGACCACTGGTGCCGGCGGCGGCCGCCTTCAGATGTTCACGGGCGAACGCCTCGATCGAGATTTTCTGCACGGTTCAGTTCTCACTTTCTCGATCCGTCGGTGACGGTCGGTTCGTCGCTGACTGCCGACTCGGCGGCCAGGTGCAGCTGGTCAGGGGCGCCGCGCAGTGGACCGCCTGCCTTCAGCGGCTGGCGCAGCATGGCGGTGAAGATGGCCAGCCACACGACGAGGGCCACCCAGAGGGCGACGGTCCCGATCCGTCCGACCAGCGGAAGGTCATCGGCCTGGCCCAGGTAGATTCCGGCGACCGCGTACATCCCCACGGGGAACGCGATGCTCCACAGCGTCGCTTCGTAGCGCAGCGGCACCCGGTGCTTGACGTGACGCCAGTATCCCACCGCGATCAGCACGGGGATGAGCCAGGTGGCGAACGCCCAGAACATGACGGAGACGCCCGCAACGAGCCCTCGGGTCGCGGTCACCATCGGTGCGTCCGCCATTTCGACGATCCGTGCGCCGGCCAGCACCGTGATCGCGCAGGCACCCATGGACACCCAGTAGGGCGGGTCCAACTGCTCGGGCCGGATTTCGTAGAGCACCAGCCGCAAGGAGACGAAGACACCCGCGGCGCCGTAGAGGAAGATGCCCACCGACCAGGACAGGATCGCGAGGACGGCGAGCAGCGCTCGGGCATCGCCCGCCACGGGCTCCAACGAGGCTGCCACGACGGCGACCGACTGGCTGGCGACGACCCAGATGAACCAGGTCCCGTTCGCGGCGTTGAGCACGGGGCGCTCGCTGCGGCCCAGGACCGCGAACCAGGGGAGGGCGTAGCCGAGCAGCAGCCAGGTGATTCCGGACACTCCGAGGAGGACCGTCGCCAGGCCGAACCAGCCCTCGATGGCCAGGCGGGCAGCCAGGACGTTGGTGCCGGCGACGAACGTGAAGAACTGGAATCCGCGATGCGGATCGTGCATGTCCGCAAGGAAGGCCGAGCGGTAGGCGACGAACCGCCACCCGGTGAGAGCCACGAGAATCACGTAGGCCGCAGCGCACACGACCATGAGAACGAAACTGAGCGTCTGGACGCCGATCAGGTTCATCCCGACCGAGATGATTCCCGTGGCCATGACCAACGCGAAGTAGCCGGGCGGCATCCCTCGGACAGCGGCACCCACGCGCACACCACTGATAGACGTCATCCTGACAGGCTAGCCCGGCGGCCCCCTGCCGCGCTCCACCTACGTCACGCTCCCTACCCGCACGGCGAGCGGATGCTGCTACGCGCTGACGAGCATCCGTTCGATCACGGAGGTGAAGAAGGTGATCCCGTCGGTGCCGCTGCGCATGGCGTCGACGGTGTCGGGGCCGAAGCCGGGCTCGACCGCGTGCTCGGGGTGCGGCATCAGGCCGACGACGTTGCCGCGCATGTTGCTGATGCCGGCGATGTCGTTGAGCGAGCCGTTCGGGTTCATGCCGACGTAGCGCACAACCACGCGGCCCTCGCCCTCGAGGCGCTCGAGCGTGTCGGCGGAGGCGATGAAGCCGCCCTCGCCGTTCTTGAGCGGGATGGTGATCTCCTGGCCGGCAGCGAAACCACCGGTCCAGTCGGTGAGGGCGTTCTCGACGCGCAATCTCTGGTCGCGGCAGATGAACGAGCCGTGGTCGTTGCGGATCAAGCCACCCTCCAGCAGGTGCGCCTCGGTCAGCATCTGGAAGCCGTTGCAGACACCGAGCACGGGCATGCCGCTGTTGGCCGCGCTGATGACCTCGGCCATGATCGGAGAGAGGCTCGCGATGGCGCCGCAGCGCAGGTAGTCGCCGTAGCTGAAGCCGCCGGGCAGTACGAGCGCGTCCACGCCGTGCAGGTCGTGCTCGCCGTGCCAGAGGGCGACGGGCTCGGCGCCGGCCAGACGGATCGCGCGCGCGGCGTCGCGATCGTCGAGCGAACCGGGGAACGTGACGACGCCGATACGCATTAGTGCGTCTCTCCGGCGGGTGCCTCCAGCACGTGGATGCCGACGACATCCTCGATCACCGTGTTGGACAGCACGGTGTCGGCGAGTTCCCGCACTTCGGCGAGCACGGCGTCGTCGACGTGGCCGTCGATGGTGAGCTCAAACCTCTTGCCCAGGCGAACGCTGGTGAAACGGGTCTTTCCGAGGCGACCCAGGGCGCCGGCGACGGCCTTCCCCTGCGGGTCGAGCAGCTCGGCCTTGGGCATAACTTCTACGATGATTGTTGGCATAGCTCACTCCGGAGGCATCGAGGGGTGGATGCCACGATTCTACAGGCCGACACCCAGGCCGCCGAGCGCACCGGCCAGGCCGGTGCCGAGACCACCGTTGGCTCCGCCGGCAAGCCCGCTCTGCCCGAGCAGCAGACCGCGCAGCACGTCCCGGATCGCCGCGAGGCCCTCGAAGGTCTCGACAAAGCTTGTGCTCAGCGGGGACAGGCCGATGCGCAGTGCATCGGGCGTGCGGAAATCGGGGATCACATCGTGCTCCCACAGGATCTGCGTCACCTGCCTCATAGCGGGGTGGTTCACGGTCACGTGACCGCCGCGGTGCGTGGGCTCTCGCGGCGACGACACAGTCACGCCCATCGGGGCAAGCCAGGCATCCACGAGGGTCAGCGCGAACTCGGTCAGCGCCACCGACTTGGCGCGCACCTGGTCGATGCCGGCCTCCTCGATCATCGCGAGCGAATCCTGCATGGCCAGCATTCCCACGATCGGCGGGGTTCCGCTCATGAAACGACGGATGCCGTCGGCCGGCACATACCCCGGGCCCATCGTGAAGACATCCTTCGTTCCCATCCAGCCCTGAATCGGCTGGGTGAGAACGTCTTGCAGGTCGCTGCGCACGTAGGCGAACGCGGGGGCGCCGGGGCCACCGTTCAGGTATTTGTAGGAGCAGCCGACGGCCAGATCCACGTCGCACAGGTCGAGTTCGACCACCACGGAGCCGACCGAGTGGCTGAGGTCCCAGAGCACGAGGCCGCCCGCGGCGTGCACTACCGTGGTGATCTCGCGCATATCGGCAAGGAAGCCGGAGCGGTAGGCCACGTGGCTGAGCAGCACGAGCGCCGTCTGCGGGCCCACGGCCTGCCGCACCTGCTCCACTGTGACGCCGCTCGCGGGGTCGGAGTGGATCCAGTGCAGCGTCATGCCACGTTCGGCCGCGATGCCCTCGAGCAGGTAGCGGTCGGTGGGGAAGTTGTCGGTGTCCAGCACGATCTCGGTACGCGTCGGTTCCACGTCGACGCGGAGGTAGTCGACGGCCGCCCGCGCCAACTTGTAGAGCAGCACGGTGGTCGAGTCGCCGACGAAGACCTGGCCGGGCGCGGCCCCAAGGGCGGCGCGGCCGATGTCGTCGCCGATTTTCAGCGGAAGGTCCAGCCAGGCCTCGTCCCAGCCGCGGATCAGGCGGGTGCCCCAGTCGTGGGTGAGGAACTCGGTGATGCGGGCCACGCTGGCCCGGGTGGGCCGGCCGAGGGAGTTGCCGTCGAGGTAGGCGACGAGGCTCGGGGTGTGCCCGGTCACGCCGGCCGCACCGGTCGCGCTGTCGGGTTCGATGCCGACGAACTGCCGCCGGTAGTGCCCGAGCCCGTCGATGCGGTCCATCCGGCGGGCGAAGGCGAGCTGGGCATCCTGGCTGCCGTTGCCGGCGGGGCTGGTGTCGGTGTGGGGGGTCATCTGGATTCCTCGAGGTCGAACGGATGATGGGCAGCCATCGCGCAGCGATGCGCGCTTCCCGGGGACTCGCCGACACCGTGCCGCGCTGGAAGTATCCCACCCGCGCGGGTGGCCGCGCGACTGCGGGAAGCGCGGACGGCCGTGCGGCGGTGGATGCGGTCGGGGGTGCGCTCAGGAATTCCGCGGGTCGAGGTCGCCGAGGTCGCCGAGGTCGGCCGGGCTGATCGCCCGGGCGGTGCCGAGCCAGGCGCTGAACGCGGCCGGGTCGGCCGGGCGCTCGCCACACAGCACCGTGACCAGGCGCTCGGTGCCCGTTGGGCCGCGCAGCACGGTCCGGAAGCCACCGAGGTTTCCCATGGTCAGGCTCCGCAGCACGTCGGCGCCGCTCAGGCCGGCGCCGAGCAGCGCGGTGATCTCCCGCCGGTTCAGCCCGACCGGCAGCGGGCCGTTGCCGAGGTCGGTGCCGTAGAGCACCTGTCCGCCGGCCCGGTGGAAGCGGCGCAGATTGTCGACCGCGCGATCGAAATCGTCGGTCGGCTCGCCCCAGCCGTGGATGTCGAGGGTGCTGATCCAGGCCATCCGCCCGGCCATGGCCGCAATCACCTCGTCGCCCAGCCGCTCGCTGAACGGCGTGTGCGCCAGGGCGTCCACCCCGGCCTCGAACGCGCGAAGCGCCTGGCCGGCCCCCTCGGCGTGGGCGAGAACGGGGGCCCCGCGATCGTGGGCGTGCCCGACTATGGCCGCGAGAACCGCGCGCGGCAGCACTGGCCCGGCGTCGCCGTTCAGCGTGACCTTGATCACGGATGCCCCGAGCGCCAGCTGGTCGTCGACGGCGGCCGCGGCATCCGTTGCCTGGGCCACGAAGCGCACGCTGCCTGCCGGGGCCCAGGACCGTTCGCTCGGGTAGCCGCCCGGCGCGGCGAGGAACTGCCCCGCGAACACGGTCTCGGGCAGGAGCGCGCTCGCGGGACGCCCCGCCCGCTGGGGCTCTCCCGTGCCCACCTCCACCCGCCCAGGTCGAGCCCACGGGTCGGACTCGACCGGAAGCGTCGGCCGCGGCGGCCTCCACCCGCCGAGGTCGAGCACGCGCGCGATGCCGCCCGCGGTGAGCGGGGCCGGATCGATCAGCGCGAGGTGCACATGCGCATCGAGGAAGCCCGGGAGCACGGTCCTGCCGACCGTCCTGCCCGGCACCGATCCGCCCGGCACCGATCCGCCCGGCACCGATCCGCCCGGCACCGGTCCGCCTGGCAGGCCGCCGGTCATCCGTGCCTCATGTGCCGAGTTCGGTGCGCACGGCGAACAACTCGGGGAAGAAGGTCAGCTCGAGCGCCTTCTGCAGGAACGCGGCCCCGCTCGACCCACCGGTACCGGTCTTCATGCCGATGATGCGCTGCACGGTCTTGAGGTGACGGAACCGCCAGAGCTGGAAGTTGTCCTCCAGGTCGACGAGTTCCTCGCAGGCCTCGTAGGCACCCCAGTGCTCGCCCGCGTTCTCGTAGATCCTGCGGAAGGTGGCCACGAGTTCCGGATGCAGCACCCACGCCTTCGTGACGTCGCGCTCCAGCACGGATGCCGGGATAGCGAACCCCTGCCGGTGCAGGTAGCGCAAAAACTCGTCATAGATGCTGGGGGCCGCGAGCATCTCGGAGAGGAGCGCGTGAGCATCCGGGTCGCTCTCGAACACGCTCAGCATGCGCCTGTTCTTGTTGCCGAGCGCGAACTCGACGGCCCGGTATTGATACGACTGGAACCCGGACGAGTTGCCCAGGAAATGCCGGAACTCGGCGTATTCGCTGGGCGTGAGCGTGGCCAGCACCGACCACTGCTCGGTCAGGGTGCGCTGGATGTGCTTGACCCGGGCGATGCATTTGAGGGCCGGGGCGATCTGGTCCTGGCGGAGGAACGCGGTCGCGGCGCGCAGCTCGTGCAGCACGAGCTTCAGCCAGAGCTCAGTGGTCTGGTGCTGGATGATGAACAGAAGCTCGTCGTGGTGCTCGGGTGAGCTGACCGGCTTCTGCGCGCCGAGCAGGGTGTCCAGATCGAGGTAGGAGCCGTAACTCATCCGCTCCCGGAAATCCGTCACGATCTCGGGATCGAACTCGCGGGTGTTGTGCTCGACCGACATGGTGCTCCGTTTCGTTCGGGTGCTGACTGCAGTCTGCAAGACAGTGCCGGTTCGGCGCAACCAGTTGGCACCTGCTAGGGGGGCGTGGAGGTGAGCCTCCGCGATGCCAAGGTTCGGGACCTAGACTCAGGGTCATGACTTCGCCCGAATCGACCCCGCAGGATGGGGCGCAGCCTCGACGGCGTGACGCCCGGCAGAACCGTGAGCGTCTCCTCGTCGAGGCGCGGGCGCTGATCGCGGTGCACGGCGTTGACGCTTCGCTGGAGGAGATCGCCCGCCGCGCCGACGTGGGCGTGGCCACGCTGTACCGCAATTTTTCCACTCGGGATGACCTCGTCAGGGCCCTGCACGACATCTCCCTCGCCGAGCTGGCCTCGGTGCGCGACGAGATTGCGGCCGCCCCCACCGCGTGGGACGGCATCGTCGTCTACACCGAACGCGTCGCCGAGTGGCTCGTCGCCGACCCGTCGCTGCCGCCCATCCTCAAGCGCATGGAGACGGTCGACCCGGCGCGCGGTAAAGCGGCCTCGTTTAAAGCGGTGTTGTCGGCCCTCGTCACGCAGGCCAAACGCGACGGCGACCTCCGAACGGATGTCGATGCGGTCGACCTCGCGGTCCTCGTCACCATGGTGGGCTCGCTCGGCACCCTCGGCGGCGGTTACACCGGCCAGTGGCGGCGCCAGCTGTCGATCGTGCTCGACGGGCTGCGGGCCGTCGACCGAGGCCGGCCCAAGCTGCCGGGACGTCCGCTGGGAGCCAAGGAATATCAGGCGGCCGTGCACGGCCTGAGCCGTCGTGCCACCCGGGCGGCCTCCCGCGGCACGGGTGCGGCACCGGGAGCCGGCGCGGCCCCGGGAGCCGGCGCGGCCCCGGGAG